>CAMHNQ010000021.1 GCA_946186495.1 uncultured Bacteroidales bacterium | reverse complement strand
CACTTCAAAACCCCGTGCAGTCGGAGTCCTTGGAAGTTGATGCGTAAGCCCTGCTGGCCTCCCCCAAAATGGGGGAGGAGTCCAAAGACAACACTATAAGAAAACGTATGTACAAGCTGATGCCTCCCCTCTCCAATTTGGAGAGGGGCCAGGGGGAGAGGTCTTAATTAGCTAAAAGCTAACAACCAACAGCTGATGTTGGCCCTTTTTTGTACTTTTGCGTCATCATTGTAAAAGAGCGAAAAATGCAGGCAAAACAGTTTTGGACGAAGGCGTACCAGCGGAACATCGCGAGGATGGTCGGGATGTGCTGCCGCTATGTGGGCGACCGCGCGGTGGCCGAGGACCTCGCGCACGAGGCGTTCCTCAAGGCCATCGAGAAGTCCGGAAGCTACCGCCGCCTCGGCAGTTTCGACGGTTGGCTGATGCGCATCAACCTCAACACCACGATGGATTACCTGCGGCGGCAACCGCAATTTCTGTCGATGGATGACGATACCGTGGGGACGCGATTTATCGTGTCCGAATCCGACGAACCTGATGAAACCTGTATCGCTGCATCCGACCTCTCCGAATCCGAAATACTCTCCGCCATCGCAGCCCTGCCCGACAAGCAACGGACCGTTTTCAACCTGTATGTCTTTGAGAACCAATCCCATGCGAAAATCGCGGAAGCGTTGCAAATCGGGGTGCGCAGTTCGAAACGTTACCTGTCGGAGGCGCGGGTGCAGTTGCAAAACGCCCTGAATAACCTTGTCCGCCACAAAAAATCTGGACTTATGATACTGCTTCCCTTTCTCCCCTGGAAATCGCACGCCATTGATCGTCTTTGCCGTGCGAAGCTGAAACATCTGGCGTTGTCGCCCGCCGCACCGTCGCCTTTGTCCGCTGTCAACTGGACCGCCGCGCCGAAGCCGGGTGTCTGGATGGCCGTCACCGCCGCCAAAGCCCCCGCCATCGCCACGGGCGTGGTCGCCACGGCCGTGACGGGTTCCGTCATCGCGTGGCAGGCGCAACCCGCGCAACCACCCGCCGGCCCGACCCCGCAAGAGACGGGGGTAACCACGTGTGTTGCAATTGATTCCGATACCACGCACGCAAGCAACGATACCGCCGCCGAGGGGACGCGATTCATCGCGCCCACCAACCCCGCATCCACCAACCTCGCGTCCACCGCCGACTCCCCATATCCTGAACAGCAAGTAAAAGGAACCGAATCATCTGTTTCACCATTGCCCGCAACGTCTGGCACGTCCGCGCCGGCTTCTAATCATAGCCTGAAGAAGTTCGAGCGCAACGGCTACTACGGTTTCCAAGACGAAAAAGGAAACATCGTGGTATATCCGAAATACACGGACATACAGCCGTTTGACGAATACCGGACCGGTTGGGCAATGGTGGAGATATTCGGGTTCAAGGGGTTTGTGGATAGCACCGGTCAGGAGGTCGTGCACCCGCAATATGACGAAATCGGCAAATTCGGTCTCTACCGCGAAGGCTGTGCCCTTGTGCGGAAAGGGAACTTCTACGGCTTCATCAACACTGCCGGCAAGGAGGTTGTGCCGGTGACGCACAAAAAGTCCAACCTCGTCCCAAAGTCCTAAGTCTTAAGTCTCACGTCATAAATTAATCCAAATACAATGAAAAAATTAGTCTTAATCACCGCAATCTTACTGTCTGTCAGCGTGTTGTCTGCGCAGTCCCGTATTATTTCAGACTTGGAACCCTTCACCACTGTGGACATTCATTTTATAGGTGATGTGGTCATAAAGCAAAGCACCACGAACCATGAGGTTATCATCAAGGCAAGCGATTACAGTTTCATAGAGCATACCCATGCGGATGTAAAGGATGGGAAACTTTCCATTTATATGGACAAAAAGGCACCCCAAGGGAAAACAGATATCCGAGTAGAGATACGGCTGCCCCATCTGGAGGAGTTGTCCCTGTCTGGTCCGGGTGACGTGGTGGTAGAAAAACGGAACGAGCCGCAACTGACAATCATTAATATGGGCGCGGGCGACTGCACCCTCCAATGCCTGAAGATTGAAAAAACGTTGGAATTGCACAGCAAAGGCCCAGGTGACATCATCGTCCCCGTCTCCGATGCCATCAGACAAGAGGCCTTGCTCATCAACAACTCGGGAGCGGGCGATGTGAAAGTCATGGCCAGTTCCACCAGTAGTTCATTGGTTGTCAATAACATAGGACCAGGTGATGTTTCGGTGAACCTGATGAGCATCCCTACCGAAGAACTGATTCTTCAGAATAGAGGTGCGGGGGACATTAAAATGCAAAATATCACGGCAAAAAGGATAGAGCTGCGGAACCAAGGCCCGGGTGATATGATGCTAATGAACGGCAAGGCGGAAGAGATGACGCTGGAAAACACAGGTGCCGGCAACGTCAACACGCAACTTCTGAAAGTTACTACCGCGCACATCACGCACGCCAGTGTCGGCTACATCATCGCCACTGTAACGGGTACCGCTTATCTTACCGACAAGTCCGAACTCGGGAGGGTCACCATTCATGGCGGCGGAAAAATTGTCCGGGAATAACGCGGACTTGAAACCTGAAACTTGAATCCTTTGGCAACGTGGACGTGATGAATCGCATTTTTGTTCGGACGCGATGAATCGCGTCCCTACTTCTTCTTCCCTGTCAGCAGCCCCTGTATCTCGTTCAACTTCATTAACGCCTCCACGGGCGTGAGGCTATTGATGTCCAAACCGACGATGGTCTCCTTGACTTCGAGGAGCAGCGGGTCGTCCAAGTTGATGAAACTCAGCTGGTAGCTGTCGTCCTTGGGTTTCTCGATGTGCACCTCCTCGCCCTTTTCTTCGCGGCGGGCGCGGGACTCTTCGAGCTGCTTGAGGATCTCTTCGGCGCGGCGCAGCACGGCGGGTGGCATACCGGCCATGCGGGCCACGTGGATGCCGAAACTGTGCTCGCTGCCGCCTTCCTCCAACTTGCGCAAGAAATAGACCTTGTTGTCGAGTTCCTTCACCGACACGTGATAGTTCTTGATGCGGGGGAATTGCGCGGCCATGTCGTTGAGCTCGTGGTAGTGCGTGGCGAACAGCACCTTGGCGTGGTGGAGCGGGTTCTCGTGCAGGTACTCGGCGATGGACCACGCGATGGAGATGCCGTCGTAAGTACTTGTGCCCCTGCCGATTTCGTCCAATAGCACCAAACTGCGGTTGGTGACGTTGTTAAGGATGTTGGCGGTCTCGTTCATCTCAACCATGAAGGTGGATTCGCCGGTGGAGATGTTGTCGGAGGCGCCCACTCGGGTGAAAACCTTATCGACGATGCCGATGGTGCACTCGCGGGCGGGCACGTAGCAGCCCATTTGCGCCATCAGCGTGATGAGGGCGGTTTGCCGTAGCAACGCCGACTTACCCGACATGTTCGGACCGGTGATGATGATAATCTGCTGTTTGTCCGTGTCCAAGTGGATGTCGTTGGCGATGTAGGGTTCCTCGGGCGGAAGTTGCCGCTCGATCACCGGGTGGCGACCCTCTTTGATGTCGATGCTCTGGAAGTTGCTGATGACCGGCTTGGTATATTGGTATTGCACGGCACAGTAGGCGAAGGCGTTGAGCACGTCGAGACGGGCGGCGAGGCGGGCATTGTTCTGGATGATGGGGATGTAGTCGGCGAGACTGACGACCAGCTCGTTGTAGAGCCGTACTTCGATTTCGAGAATCTTTTCCTGCGCTCCCAAAATCTTGGTTTCCAGCTCTTTAAGTTCTTCGGTGATATAGCGTTCGCTGCCAGTGAGGGTCTGCTTGCGGGTCCACTCCGCCGGCACCTTCGACTTGTAGGTGTTCGTCACCTCAAGATAATAGCCGAACACGTTGTTGAAGCCGATTTTCAGCGAGTTGATACCGGTCTTGGCGGCTTCGCGCTGCTGGATGTCGGCCAGGATGCCCCGGCTGTTGGTGGCCAAGTCGGTGAGCTCGTCGAGTTCGGCGTTGACACCGCGACGGAAGATGCCGCCCTTGCTCGGCACCACCGGCGGTTCTTCGCAAATCTCCTTCTCGATGCGTTTTGCGATATTGGCACAAGGATTCAGTTTATCCGAAATATCCTTCAAAATAGGGGATTGCGCACTTTCGCAGAGGGCTTTCAGCTGTTCGGTGGCCCGCAGGGAGACGGCTAACTGCAACGCCTCGCGCGGGTTGATTTTCCCCGTGGCGATTTTGGAGACCATGCGTTCCATATCGCCCATTGGCTTGAATATTTCTGTCAGTTGTGTTGTAAAATCTTGATTGTTAATCAAATACTCAACAACAGAGAGTCGTTCGTCGATGAGCACCTTCTCTTTCAGCGGCATGAGAATCCATTTGCGCAGCATACGGGATCCCATCGGGGTTTGGGTCTGGTCGAGCACATCAAGCAAAGTGACGGCGTTTTCGTTGGGCGAGTGGATGAGTTCGAGGTTGCGGATGGTAAACTTGTCCAACCAGACGAAGCGGTCTTCCTCAATCCTGCTTATCTTGGTGATATGCTGAATCTTATGGTTCTGCGTTTCGTAAATGTAATGCAAGGCGGCGCCGGCGGCGATGATGCCGAGCGGAAGGTCTTCCACGCCGAAGCCCTTGAGCGATTTGGTGTGGAAGTGCTTGGTCAGCAGTTCGCGGGTGTAGTCGGTTTTGAAGACCCAGTCGTCGAGTTGGGTGAGCAGCATTTTCTCGCCGAAGCGCTGTTTGAAGGCTTGTGTCTTGCCCTTTTGGATGACGAGCTCCATGGGCTTGAAGTTCTGGAACAGCTTGTCCAAGTATTCGTCGTTGCCCTCGGCGAGGTAGAACTCGCCGGTGGAGATGTCGAGGAAGGCGATGCCGCTCTGTTTGTCGGTGAGGTGGAGGGCGGCGAGGAAGTTGTTCTCGCGCTGTTCGAGCACCTTGTCGTTGATGGAGACGCCGGGCGTGACCAACTCAATGATCCCGCGTTTCACGAGGGTTTTGGTGAGTTTGGGGTCTTCGAGCTGCTCGCAGATGGCCACGCGGTAGCCGGCGCGCACGAGCCGCGGTAGGTACGTGTCGAGGGCGTGGTGGGGAAAACCCGCCAGCTCAGTCTGCGACGCGCCCTTCCCGTGTCGGGTCAGCGTGATACCTAAAATCTTGGACGTTTTGACGGCATCTTCGCCGTAAGTCTCGTAAAAATCCCCCACTCGGAACAGTAAAATGGCATCGGGATGTTTGGCCTTGAATTGGTTGTACTGTCGCATCAACGGGGTCTCGGCACTCTTTTCCATCATTCATTTTTTAAGATGGCAAAAGTACGATTTTTCTTGGAATTTCAACACCCTTCCCGACCTTTTTCGCACTCTAATCGGATTATTATGATTTGTTAACACATTTTGTGCAAAAAACGGGTGATTATTGGTTAAATGAAGTTGCCGAAACGTAAAATTTCGCGCCTTTACAACACGCCTCAAAACAATTCATTCAATTTCCGCGTCGCATTCGTCCAATCGTAGTGCTCGTGTACAAAACGGTGACCATGTTCCGCAAGCTGCTGATAATAAGCGGAATCCGTGAGCAGTCGGTCGAGGGTTTCCACATATTGCAGGGTAGTGCCGCATGCCACGACAGCCCCTTCCTGCGCGGCGGGATCCAATGGCTTGGCGGCCAACGGCGAGGTCACGCACGGCAATTTCATCGACATGGCCTCCAACAGTTTGTTCTGCAGGCCGGTACCCATTCTCATCGGGGCGATGAAGACGCGGGATTGCGCGTAGCAGTCGGTCATGGAGGGCACCCAACCCGTGACCGTGACGTGGTCGCTCTGCAGGGCGCGAACCTTCTTGGCGGGATCGGCGCCGGCGAGCATCAGCTTCACCTCCGGATGCCTTTTCCGCAACTCAGGCAGGATCTCCTTGGCTAAATAGACGGCGGCATCCACATTGGGCGGATAGTTCATGTTGCCGGAAAAAATCAGGTCGTGGGTTTTCGGCACCTCATCGTGGCTGAACTTGGCGAAATCCACTCCGTTCGGGACCACCACAATTTCCTCTTTCATAGGATGTTGTATCAGTTCCCTATCCAAGGCGGTGATAATGGTCTTGCCCTCGAAATCGTCGAAGATGTCGGTCTCGTAGCGGGCGATGCGGCGGCCTTCCATGCGGAAGAAGGAGCGAAAGAGGGGAATGGCTTTCCGGGCGCGGCGCTCCATCCCCATGGAAAAAGCGTCTTGGTAGTCCAGCACTTTGGGAATCCGGTAGTTGCGGACGTATTCCGCCATTCGGAAAAGTTGGCAATAGATCCTGTCCGGCTGCACCTCCTGGATGATTTTGTCGATTTCCTTGTGGTTGCGCTGGCTGTAGAAGTAGCCGCACTGCACCGGCAACCCCGAGAGAAACGCCCCCGCCATATTGAGTGCGCTGCGCACCGGGTGTTGCCGGAGGAAATGCACCTCGCGGCAAAAAGGGGTCAGCTCGCGCATCGCCTCCGACGGCACGGCATGACTGTAGAGGGCCACCAAATAGAGGTCGTGCCATTTCGACAGCTCCCGGATCTGGTAGTAGGCTCTCAGCTTGTCGCCCTTCTCCAACGGGAAGGGAATGCGGGAAAGGACCACTAATATCTTCATTTCGACAATATTACGACTTAAAATGCCGAACGTTCTGTTCGGACGGCAAAGATACGATTTTAATGGTTATGGGTTATTGGTTATTGGTTATTGGTTATTGAAGCTTGATACAAATTACCGCACTTCCCAGCCCTCAATGTTCCTTGTCTCCTTCGAGAAATTCACCCCGATCTTGACGATTTGGCGGCCGTCGGCGGTGAACGGAATCATATACTCTTTGCTGTCAATCTGTTGCAGTGCCTCCTGCGCCGATTTGTCGAATTTGAACTCGAAGACGTAGGTGTAGTCGTCGGTCTTCACCACCATGTCGATGCGCCCGCGAGAGGTGCGGTACTCGGCAATGGTGTGGTAGCCCATCAGCCGGCAGACGGTGAACAGCACGTTCTGGAAGTGGTTCTCGCAGTCGCGGATCAGCTCGTAGGGGGTGTCGCCGAGGAAGGCCGTCATCCGCTCCATAAAACCGTCGATGTCGCCCTTCCGCAGGTCGCGCACGAAATGCTCGATGTAGAAACTCGACTGGTTCTCCGTGCCGCCCACATATTTCGGCAGCAGGAAACGCAGGAAACTCAACTCCACTTCCTTGTTGGGAAATCCGAGACTGTAGCTGTCAAAATCCTTGTCGAAACCTTTAATCGTCAGATAACCAGTCTGATACAACAACGCCACAGGCTCGGTGAAAAGGGAGTCCTTACCGGAAAGGTCGGTGGCTGTAATGTCCCCTTCCGAAAGATCCTGAATCTTATACTTCCCGTCTTTCAGCAATTTGACCAAGAACGTCGGGGTGCCGGTGGAGAACCAGTAGTTCTGCAACTGGCAGCTGCTCAGCGCATTCAACACACTGAACGGGTTATAGACATCTTTCGACATATCCGGCGAGAAGTGGTAGCCGTCGTACCTGGCCTTCAACTTTCCCATCATCGCATCCTCATCCACCTGCTCCTGTTTCGCGAATTTCTGTATATAAGGGGCGAAAGTCTGTCGGATTTCCTCCTCGGTGAAGCCGCAAATGTCCGCGTATGCATTGTTGAGCGAGATGTCCTGCAGGTTGTTCAGGTCGCTGAAGATGCTGACGTGCGAGAATTTGGTCACGCCGGAGAGGAAGGCGAAGCGGATGTGCTCGTCGCAGGTCTTGAGGTTGGAATAGAAACCCTTGAGGATATTGCGGTACTCAGCCAAAAGCGGTTCGTTGTCAATGACTTGTAACAGCGGTTTGTCATATTCGTCCACCAGGATAACCACCTTCCGACCTGTCGTTTTTGCCGCTTGTTTAATCACCACCTCGAATCTTGTGGCCACAGACTGTTTTTTTTCCGGAGCAATGGCATATTCCTCCTCCCATTCGGAAAGAATATAGCCAAGGCGCTCCTCCAAAGCCTCTGCAGAGTTGTAATTCCCGGTATTCAAGTCTAAATACAATACAGGGTAACTCGCCCAATCTTTCTCCAATTCGGCGATGGCCAAACCTTCGAACAGCTCCCGCTTGCCTTGGAAGTAGGCTTTCAGCGTGGAGAGGAACAGGCTTTTCCCGAACCTGCGCGGCCGCGAGAGGAAGTAATATCCCCCTTTGGCCAACTGGGAAAGGAGAGCTGTTTTGTCCACATACGCATATTCGTCTGAACGTATTTTCTCAAAAGTCTGTATTCCTATGGGCAGTTTTTTCATAATCCGAACGTTTTTTGGAGAGTGCAAAGATACAAATTTTAGTGAACAGACAATGGCACCCAACGGTTTTCAGCACCTAGTCGATACCGTCCGAGGGGCAGTTCCAGTACGCTCAAGAAAATGTCCCGCCGCAGCAACGCTTTCGGAATGCAGACCTCACATATCTCCTGATATTTTGCGTTATATTGCTCTGCATAGATATGGCATTCAGCTGAATTGTTCTCTTCTACGGTAATCTTCGGACATCTGACAGGATTAATCATATAGGCCTCGCGCGTCCATATCGCCACACTATCCGCATACAACTGACGGTATTCCTCAACCATAGCTTCGTCCGCTATCCGGTCAACGTTGAAATACAGCCAAAAATCTCCTTGAACTCGGGAATTAAATAATTGGACTTGCCAAGGTTTTCTGGTTCCTGCTGACTTATTGCACCACGGTGTGAAATAGCAGACGGGGATATCCTGCTTAAACTCTTTTGCAAGTGCCTTGCATATAATGTGTTGCCGATTGATCACCGCTGTATCGTGATGTTCAACAGCATAGCAGATGCTATCGGCCAGCAGGACTAATCTTCCTGTACGGGAGCCATTTTCCGATGCGTATAAGTGCGAAAGTTTCTCCCAATAGCCAAAATAGCGGTAGCCATGATGTCCTAATGTCATTTTTTCCATTTGAACAGTGGATTTTTCCTGGATACTGCTTTTATCCTCACATTCCAAGTATGTGGCGGTAAGGTTGGCGACCTCGAAAAGGTCGTTGATGCATCGGCAGAAGTTGGGGCTGACAGACATTGTCCAAACATCCGCTTGATAGGATTTCAACGATGCTGCTGCCTTTCTCATCCTTTGATGTTGTTCGGCATCATATCCTTTGATGTAATGGTACTTGATCCTATTTTGGGCAAACAATGCATCATTAATGTTAGATTTCGCTCGTCTCAAGACAATCATACTGTCTTTCACTACAAAAGCATATTCTGGTGGCGTTGGATTAGGATTGCCATGTGCATCCGGAAGAGCAAGATAGAAAGCCTCAAAAATGTGACCTCTTTCTCCAAATGGTTGGTGGTGGTCATCGTATAGCAGTTCCCGGTAAAGTCGATCCTGATATTCTGGACTTCCAAAATCGGTCGCGGGGGTTAAGAACTTCTGCGCCTGGAGTTTCACTGGACAAAGGATGACCAATAGGAAAATGCCATAGAGGAAGCGTTTCATGAAATCGGTGTTTAATAACATCAGCAAAGATACAAATTACCGCACTTCCCAGCCCTCAATGTTCCTTGTCTCCTTCGAGAAATTCACCCCGATCTTGACGATTTGGCGGCCGTCGGCGGTGAACGGAATCATATACTCTTTGCTGTCAATCTGTTGCAGTGCCTCCTGCGCCGATTTGTCGAATTTGAACTCGAAGACGTAGGTGTAGTCGTCGGTCTTCACCACCATGTCGATGCGCCCGCGAGAGGTGCGGTACTCGGCAATGGTGTGGTAGCCCATCAGCCGGCAGACGGTGAACAGCACGTTCTGGAAGTGGTTCTCGCAGTCGCGGACCAGCTCGTAGGGGGTGTCGCCGAAGAAGGCTTCCATCCGTTCCATAAAACCGTCGATGTCGCCCTTGCGCAGGTCGCGCACGAAATGCTCGATGTAGAACGAAGATTTGTCTTCGGTGATGTTCATATATTTCGGCAACAAATAGTCCAGAAAACTCTCCTCCACCTCTTTGTTTGGAAATCCGAGGCGGTAGCTCCCGAAATCCTTGTCAAATCCTTTGATGGTGAGATATCCTGTCTGATAGAACAACGCAACGGGGTTCTGTGACAGGTTGTCCATAGCGGCAAGGTGGCGAGTGGTAATCTCACTTTCAGAGAAATCCTGTATCTTGTATTGCCCGTCTTTCAGCAATTTGACCAAGAACGTCGGAGTGCCGGTGGAGAACCAGTAGTTTTGCAACTGGCAGCTGCTCAATGCATTCAATACGCTGAACGGGTTATAGACATCCTTCGACATATCCGGCGAGAAGTGGTAGCCGTCGTACATGGCCTTCAACTTTCCCATCATCGCATCCTCGTCCACCTGCTCCTGTTTCGCGAATTTCTGGATGAAGGTGGGGAAAGCCTGCCGGATTTCCTCTTCGGTGAAACCGCAGATGTCGGCGTAGGCATTGTTGAGCGAGATGTCCTGCAAGTTGTTCAGGTCGCTGAAGATGCTGACGTGCGAGAACTTGGTCACGCCGGTGAGGAAGGCGAAGCGGATGTGCTCGTCGCAGGTCTTGAGGTTGGAATAGAAACCCTTGAGGATATTGCGGAACTCGGTCAGCAGCGGTTCGTTGTCGATGGCTTGCAGCAGCGGCTTGTCGTACTCGTCCACCAAGATGACCACTTGTTGTCCCGTGGTTTTCGCCGCATGCTTAATCACCACCTGAAATCTTGTGGCCACAGACTGAGTCTTTTCCGGAACAATGGCAAATTCCTCCTCCCATTCGGAAAGAATATAGCCAAGGCGCTCCTCCAAAGCCCCTGCGGAGTTGTAATTCCCAGTGTTCAAGTCTAAATACAATACGGGGTAGCTCTTCCAATCTTTCTCTAATTCGGCGATGGCCAGCCCCTCGAAAAGTTCCCTTTTCCCTTGGAAGAAGGCTTTCAGCGTGGAGAGCAAGAGGCTCTTGCCGAACCTGCGCGGCCGCGACAGGAAGTAATATTTGGCCTCCTTGGTGAGTTCGAACAACTGGCGTGTCTTATCGACATAAAGGAAGCCGTCCTCCCGGAGTGATTTGAAGCTCTGTATTCCTATGGGCAGTTTTTTCATAATCCGAACGTTTTTTGGAGAGTGCAAAGATACAAATTTACCTCACTTCCCAGCCCTCAATATTCCGGGTCTCCTTCGAGAAGTTCACTCCGACCTTGACGATTTGGCGGCCGTCGGCGGTGAACGGAATCATATACTCTTTGCTGTCAATCTGTTGCAGTGCCTCCTGCGCCGATTTGTCGAATTTGAACTCGAAGACGTAGGTGTAGTCGTCGGTCTTCACCACCATGTCGATGCGCCCGCGAGAGGTGCGGTACTCGGCAATGGTGTGGTAGCCCATCAGCCGGCAGACGGTGAACAGCACGTTCTGGAAGTGGTTCTCGCAGTCGCGGACCAGCTCGTAGGGGGTGTCGCCGAAGAAGGCTTCCATCCGTTCCATAAAACCGTCGATGTCGCCCTTGCGCAGGTCGCGCACGAAATGCTCGATGTAGAAGCTCGACTGGTTTTCCGTGCCGCCCACATATTTCGGCAGCAGGAAACGCAGGAAACTCAACTCCACCTCCTTGTTGGGAAATCCGAGACTGTAGCTGTCGAAATCTTTGTCGAAGCCCTTAATCGTCAGATAACCAGTCTGATACAGCAAAGCCACAGGCTCTGTGAAAAGAGAGTCCTTGCCGGAAAGGTCGGTGGCCGTAATGTCACCTTCCGAAAGATGTTGAATCTTATATTGCCCGTCTTTCAGCAATTTGACCAAAAACGTCGGGGTGCCGGTGGAGAACCAGTAGTTTTGCAACTGGCAGCTGCTCAACGCATTCAATACGCTGAACGGGTTATAGACATCCTTCGACATATCCGGCGAGAAGTGGTAGCCGTCGTACATGGCCTTCAACTTTCCCATCATCGCATCCTCGTCCACCTGCTCCTGTTTCGCGAATTTCTGGATGAAGGTGGGGAAAGCCTGCCGGATTTCCTCTTCGGTGAAACCGCAGATGTCGGCGTAGGCATTGTTGAGCGAGATGTCCTGCAAGTTGTTCAGGTCGCTGAAGATGCTGACGTGCGAGAACTTGGTCACGCCGGTGAGGAAGGCGAAGCGGATGTGCTCGTCGCAGGTCTTGAGGTTGGAATAGAAACCCTTGAGGATATTGCGGAACTCGGTCAGCAGCGGTTCGTTGTCAATGGCTTGCAGCAGTGGCTTGTCGTACTCGTCCACCAAGACGACCACCTGTTTCCCTTCCTTTTTCGAAACAGAGAGAATAACATTCTTGAAGCGTTGGGCCACATCGCTGTCCGGTTTCTGAAGTCCATATTCCTCCTCCCATAAAGTGAGATTGGAGTCAAGGGCTGCTATCAGCCCTTCCACGGAAGTGTATAAGCCGACATTCAGATCCAGATACAGGATAGGATAGCTCTTCCACTCTTTCTCCATATCGGCGATGGCCAGCCACTCGAAAAGTTCCCTTTTCCCTTGGAAGAAGGCTTTCAGTGTGGAGAGCAAGAGGCTTTTGCCGAACCTGCGCGGCCGCGACAGGAAGTAATATTTGGCCTCCTTGGTGAGTTCGAACAACTGGCGTGTCTTATCGACATAAAGGAAGCCGTCCTCCCGGAGTGATTTGAAGCTCTGTATTCCTATGGGCAGTTTTTTCATAATCCGAATGTTTTTTGGAGAGTGCAAAGATACAATTTTAATGGTTATAGGTTATGGGTTATAGGTTATGGGTTATTGAAGCTGGGTTGGGTTTCATATCCCGCCGAAGTCGCTTTCCACCATCACCCATCTTTCTTCTGTATTTGAGTAAATGTATTTACACACGATCCAATCGCTTTTGCCAATGTACCAACCGTTGCTATGCCATTCTCCTTTATGGTAGTTTCCCCATTGCAGGTAAGACGACCAAATTACAATTGATAGAGTATCTTGAAAAAACTTCACGGAAGGTCGTTCCATGATGTTGATGGTCATTTCCTTTTGCAATCTGACCTTTTTTGTCCGATGCCACAATTGTTCACTGTTTTCTTGATAGGTGTATATCAATACCATGCCATCCTTTTGATCGGAAACAGCGTTAAGTTTATGAGCCATATATTTAACGGTCTCATTGGAAAAACCGCTGCCCGTTTGGATGTACATTGCCGTATCATATAAATGACCGAATTTCACGTCTTTGGCTCTGATATGGTTGAACGAATACATCGAATCAACAAGCGCATCGGCGGTGCTGGCAATGAGCATATCCAACGGTTGCCCTTCTTGCGCCTGGAGCTTGACCGGACAAAGGATGACCAATAGGAAAATGCAATGGAGCAGACGTTTCATGACATCTATTTTGTTCTCATACTTTTTTTCTCAGTACGGTTCTGATTTCATCAAAATATTCCGAAACGGTCAATCGATTTGACTTGCAAGTTGCAGTATCAAAGGATAGACACTCTGTCGAAACACTATCGTTTCCATTAATGATTTGCTGACCGTAAGCAACCGCCGCTTCCTCTACACAAGACACTGTTTTTTCTTTTGTTTGATATGGTTTCTTTTTCATAATGAAGTTTTAAAAAAGCATCGGCAAAAATACACTTTTTTCAAATCCCAAACGATCCTTTCTGGCCGCGTCGTGCTGAAGGCACGCTACTGTTTATCTGCTATAACACATTAATCAAAGACAAACGTATCCGAACTTCATTATTGTAATCGTAAATCGCCTCCACAAGCCCTAACCGTTCGTTATATCGGTAAGTGACAGAGAATGAACCTCTTTTTGACTTTGCAAAACCGCTTTGTTCGCAAATCTCTACAAGTCGGTTCTGGTATTTCCATTGGGAATAAGACAAATATTGCATTTTGTACCGCAAGAGCAAGGTGCATTGGCATAGGGGATCATTGAATGAAAGGAAGGAACGCTTGTATTTTTTCCCGATTTTAACGGGATAGCGTATTTCAGGAAAAGGATAATATTGGAGAAGACCAAAACCGTGCGTTCTCGGGGGATGAATCCACAAAAGTTTGCTGTTTTCCAAAATCTCCGTAGTCTCAATGAAACCGTTTTGGTCAATCGAAGAGGTCGAATCCAATGCTGCGGGATCATCAGGCAGGGAGTCGTAATAATCATACGTGATCACCCCTTGATGGTACATTTCCTTGTCCAAAACACGCATGACAATATAACAGGAATGCTGCGTGTTCTTGGAAACAGAGTCCACTTTTGCTTCAAATATAAAGATGTTTCCAGGTTTGTATATGGTGTCATGAACTTCAACAGCAATGGCAGAGGCATAAACTCCTATGGGAATAAAGAAGAGAAGTATTGTGATGAAAATGCTATAGAACAGGCGTTTCATGAAATCAGTTTTTAAGAACATCGGCAAAGATACAATTTTTGGTGAACAGTGAATAGTGAGCAGTGAATAGAAGAATGCCGTTGCGCGGATACGTTGATCGCATCTTCACAACGGCATTTTCTAACGTCTTACGTCCGACGTCTCACGTCTCTACTAACCGATCACCTTCTCCGTCTTCTTCATCAGACGGCGTTCGATTTGGTCGGCCTTGACCACGTAGTCGTGCGCCTTGTTGATCATCATCTCGGCCCATTCCTTGTCTTTCAGCGAGGAGGCGTTGATTTTGACGTTGAGGTAGGCGCCGTGGACGGCCGCACGGGCGCAGAGCACACCGACACCGGCATCGGAGACGCTGGCGGGGTTGCCCTTGTTGATCATCGCCTCGCAGATCTCGAACACCTTGAAGGAGGTCTCGATGGTGCGCATCGGCACTTCGGTGGCGTATTTGGTGGCGTCCTGGATGGCCTGCGAACGGGCTTCCTTCTCTTCGGGCGTGCCCTTCGGCATTCCGAACGCGTTCATGATTACGTTGAAGGCGTTGGTGTCCTCATCCACGAGAGCAAGCAGCTGATCCTTCACGAGTTGTCCCTTTTCGGCCCATTCGGAGAAATATGCCCACTTGTCGTCCCAACCGGGTTTGTGGGAGGAGAGGTTGGCGACCATCGTGCCGAGGGCGGCGCCGAGGGAGCCCATGTAGGCGGAGATGGAGCCGCCGCCGGGAGCCGGACTTTCGGAGGCCGTCTCGTTGGCGAAACCAGTGCAGGTCATGTTGACCAACTTCGGCGTAGTGTCTTCTTTCTCAAGCAGATACTCGATAACTTTCTCTTCGGGATTGAACGGTTTGAGGTCGTCCAGTCCCATGGATTTCACGGCAATCTTCACCATCTCTTTCTCGTCGATGCCGAGGGAGCGTTTCTGTTTGGCGAGGTAGTATTTGCCGGCCTGGATGAGCACCTTCTTGGGGATGAGGCCCACGATTTCCGCACCCGTGACGCGGATGCCGCGCTTGGCGGCCTTGGCGGTCACCTCGTCGAAGGCGACGTGTAGCGGCGTGGCGTTGATGTCGGTGATGTTCATCGAGACTTGGGCGATGCCGTATTCCTCAATGTACCAGCCGATGGCCTTGGTGCCCTTCAGCGTGCCGGGGAGCATCACCACGTTGCCGTTCTCGTCGAGCACTTTCTTGCCGGTGATCTTGTTGCCCTCGCGTTTCGGGCGGCCCTTCTCGCGCACGTCGAAGGCGATGGCGTTGGCGCGGCGCGTGGAGGTGGTGTTGAGGTTGTAGTTGACGGCGATGAGGAAGTCGCGGGCGCCCACAGCCGTGGCACCGCTCTTGGCGACGCTCTCCGTGAACTTGTTGGGCCCGAAGTCGGGTTTCCACTCTTTGGATGTGATGCGCTCCTTCAGGGCTTCGTACTCACCCTGGCGGCAGTTGGCCAAGTTGCGGCGTTCGGGCTTGAACGCGGCGTTCTCGTAGCAATAGACGGGGATGTTCAGCTCCTTGCCGACCCGTTCGGCCAGCTTGCGGGCATACTCCACGGTCTCTTCCATCGTGATGTTGGCGATGGGCACGAGCGGGCACACGTCGGTGGCGCCGAAGCGCGGGTGGTCGCCGTGGTGGTTACGCATGTCGATCAGCTCCTGGCACTTGGCGATGAGCTTCACGGCGGCATCGACCACATAGTGGGGTTCGCCCACAAAGGTGACGACCGTGCGGTTGGTGGTGGCGCCGGGGTCCACATCCAGCAATGTCACGCCTTCTGCCTGACGAATCACGTCGGCCACTTGGTTGATGATGTCTTGGTTTCTGCCTTCACTGAAATTAGGAACACATTCGATTAACTGTTTCATTGTATAATATATTGATTACTAATAATTTTATATCTATAGAAAAAGTGTGCAAATATACATTATTTATGATTTGGTATTTGATTTGGAAGAGGGTAAAAAAAAGGCGGACATCAATGCCCGCCTTACACATTTAATATGCAGGATTTACTTTACGATGAATTTTTGGACGGTGCTGCCGTTGGAGTTGTCCAAGTGCAGGAAGTAGACACCCTTTGCCAGGTCGTTCACCGGGATCGTGTACAGTTCTGTACCGCCATTGTGGTTGAAATTGTCCGTGTAGACGGTCTTGCCCATCATGTCCACCACTTTTGCATTGAATTGTTGAGCCTCGTCAGCGGCCACTTCGACATTCACGTAAGTGGAAGCCGGGTTAGGATAGACGTTGATTTCGACATTGTCGTATTGGTTGACACCGGTAATGAGGCCATAATATTCCAGTTCAAAACCGGTACCTTGGAACTTGTTGTCGGAAGCGAAGCGAATGACGAAAGAGGAACTCGGAACGCCTGCGATATTATAGAGAGGAGCGTCGAAAGTGTAGACTTGGTTAGGCTGGTTGTTCATGTCAAAGTGGGCAATCAACTCTTTTTTGTTGACGCTCAATTGATTGTAAATATCAACGAAATCACCTTCTTTGAGGTCAAATTTCGGGAAAGAATAAACCAGTTGGTCACAATGTTTCAGTCTCAGTGTGTATTCGCAGACAGAGGCGGCGCGGTAGGTGTCGTCGCTGATGATGTTATCCTGCTTGTCGGTGAGGACAGCGTATTGGTCGGTATAGGTTTTGGAGGAACAGGTGGATTTGCTGAAGTTGGTGACCTCGTAGTCGAGGACGAAGCCGTAGTCGGTTTCGGAGTTTGCGGTTGAGGTGAAGACAATCAAGACACTGTCGGCATTGACAGTGACAGCGCCGGGCAGGGGTTCGCCGGTGAAGTCGCCGTGTTGGCATCCGGGGATGTTAGTATAGTCATTGCAGGCTGCCATGAGGTAGTTGCCGCTGTATTGTTGTTTGATGCCGGAGGCTTCGGTGCCGCCGTTATAGATGATGACTTTGTCGCCGTTTTTCACTTTCAGTTTTGAGAATTGGAATTTGTAGGCGGTGGCATCGGGGCAGGAGATGACCCATCTGCGGTTGGAGTTTTGGGCGTATTTCATATTGCCGGCGCCGTCGCTGATGGTACCGAGGCTGGCGGTGACGCGTCTGAAGCTTTCAGCCGGTTTGGCGATGGCGGTGCTGTCAGGCATCAGGTTCACCATCATGGCGTTGCCTTCGTTGAACATACCGGATCCTTGGGTGTTTTGAGCGTTGATGAGGTAATAGCCGTTGCTGTTGCCTGCCCATCCCCAGTTGACGTGGAAATAGGTGGCGTTGCCGATGGTGGTGTAGCCGTCCACAATCCAGGCGTGGCCGCCAGCGGCGGCGCTTCTGCCGGAGAAGAACAAGGGTCTGTGCTGGTCAAGTTCATTCTTCGCTTTTTCAACCCAGATGCTGGTGTCAGTGGTGACTACATCGCTCATGTTTTGGTATTGCGCCTTGTCGGAGAAGAAATAGTGGTTTTGCAGGGCTTCCATGGCGTATTCGGACTGGGAGCCGGAGCCGTCCCATCCGTAGCTCATGCGAACGGAGACACCGCAATGGTGGAGCAGTTTTGCCAGTTCGCCGTCATATTGGTCCAGGCTGTTTGCGATGGCATCATAGTCATAGACGGCTTGGGTGTAGTTTACGGATTGCATGGGATAGGTATAGGTCAGGTTACCTTCGTCATCATATTCGCGAGGGATGTAATACACGGATCCAAAGCCGCTTTCAGGATAGCGGTAGTAGAAAAGGATGTTGGACATGGTCAGCGCCACACAGCCCACCGGAGTGTGGTAGTCGTCTGCGTAAGAGTTCATTGGGTTGTACGGACACATCGTGTTGTAATATTTCTCCTGGGTCCAGCGGGTGGTGACCAGGGGCTCAACATTCGGAGTCCCCTTGACGGAGTAGGGCTTGAAGTTGGATGCCAGATAGTGATTCCAGGAATTGCGTTTTCCCAAAGCTGATGAGGGGTTTGATATCAGGTATGACAATTCCTTGACATAGCTTTCGGTGTAGAGGTCAGCACCGGTGCCTTCTGTGAAATTGCTTTCCAAGGAGTAGGCCAGTACCGGGTTGGCCAAATCTGTGGCGGACACGATCATAAAACCATTCTCACCCACGCGGAAGCGGTAGGTCACAGGTACTCCGGTTTCGGAGTATTCGGTTTTCTCCAAAACCAAATCCAATTGGCTGGCACCAGCAGTGCCAATGCGTTCGGAAAGGAAGTTTTTGGACGCTTTCATGGCATCCTCTACAGGGATAACATTTGTCGCGTAGCTCATTGCGATGAACATCAACAAAGATGCTAATAAGGTAAATTTTTTCATACTTTATAGAATTTTATTTATACTTACTCCAATTAATATTAAAGCCCGCAAAAATACAAAAAAATCAAATCAAAATGAACGCGCTCTCAGATTTTAAATTTTCTTTCGGTTTCAGGAGTTTTTTGTATCTTTGCCGATTCATTTGAAATAGTTTTTTAATAAGTGAAAAACAGTATAAATTTAGAATAATTATGAATACATCAAGGAAAATCACAAATGATTTATGGTATATTGGAGCTTCTGACAGGCGCATAGCCCTTTTTGAGAACATGATGCCCGTTCCCCGTGGCGCTTCGTATAATTCGTATGTTCTGGCTGATGAGAAAACAGTGTTGTTGGACACGGCGGATCAGGCGGTAGGCGCACAGTTCCTTGAAAACCTGACTGCGGTGATGGCCGGCCGTGCGCTCGACTACATTGTCATCCACCATGTGGAGCCCGACCATCTGGCCTCCCTGCAGGAAGTGCTCGTGCGCTGGCCAAATGCCGTCATTGTGTGCAGCTTACAGGCTTCACGTATGTTGAGACAGTTTATGGATATTCCGGAAAGTGTTCAGATACAGATTGTTAAAGAAGGCGATACATTGAATACAGGCAAACATACTTTGCATTTCGTGGGGGCGCAGATGGTACACTGGCCCGAGGTGCTGGTCTCATATGATGCCACGGACAAGGTCCTTTTCTCTGCCGACGCTTTCGGCACTTTCGGGGCGCTGAGCGGCAACTTGTATGCCGACGAGGTCAACTTCGAGCGCGAATGGATGGACGAGGCTCGTCGTTACTATACTAATATAGTAGGTAAGTATGGCATTCAGGTTCAGAATCTTCTGAAGAAAGCCGCCACTCTCGACATCGCCATGATTTGCCCGCTGCACGGACCGATTTGGCGTCGGGATTTTTCCAAATTCATCGAAAAATACGACCAATGGAGTCGTTATGAGCCTGAGGACAAGAACGTTCTTCTTGTATATGGATCTATGTATGGGCATACGGAATCAGTGGCGACGGTTCTGGCTGGTTTGCTTGCCGACAAGGGTTGCCGCAATCTCCAGATGTACGATGTCTCCGCCACCCACGTCTCCTACCTGGTCTCGGAATCGTTCCGTTGCAGCCACATCGTGCTGATTGCCCCGACCTACAACGGCGGCCTTTATCCCCCGATGGAGAACTATCTGCTCGACATCAAGGCGCATCTGCTGCAGAACCGTACCTTCACCGTCATTGAAAACGGCTCTTGGGCGCCTGTCTCCGGCAATGCTATCAAAGCTATCCTCAGCGAGATGAAAAACACCACTGTTTTGGAACCCGCTGTCACGTTCAAGTCCGCGATGAAAGAAACGCAACGTGCCGAATTGGAGACCCTTGCAAATACAATTGTCGAATCATTATAAAAGAATATTTTCATTAAATAGTCTCGAAGAGACAAGAAGTACGAAGTGCCAATAACCCCACACAAGCGAAGCGTAGTGTGTGGACAAAGACAAAAAATCCAAATTATGTACAAAATCGTCAAAAAGGAGGAGTTGGGCCAGGACACGTTCCTGATGGAAGTGGAAGCGCCAAAGATTGCGCAATCTGTTCTGCCCGGTCAGTTCGTCATCGTCAAAGCGAATGAAACGGCCGAGCGCATCCCGTTAACAGTCAGTGACACGTTTCTGCCAGATGGAACTATTACCTTGGTCATCAAAGCGATAGGAGTGTCAACCCGTAAAATAGTCTCCTACCCGGTAGGCGGTTTTTTCCACGACGTGGTGGGACCATTGGGCAATCCTTCGGCTTTCATCCACCGACCGATCGGCATGTTACGCCGGTCGCGCTACTGTTTCATTGCGGGAGGTGTTGGCATCGCGCCGGTTTTTCCATTGGTAAAGTGGATGTCACAACACGGACTGGAGTGCGATGTCATCATCGGGGCCCGCAACCGATCGCTGCTCTTCTACATTGAGCAGTTCCGCAAGATCACGAATAATCTCTATATCACCACCGATGACGGTTCTATGGGGTTCCAAGGTACCGTGACGGACATGTTAGACAAACTGGTGAAGGAGGAGGGTCGTCGCTACGATGAAATCACGGCCATTGGGCCGATGGTCATGATGAAATTCGTGTCGCTGAAAGCCAAGGAATTAGGTATTCCCTGCGTGGTGAGTCTCAATTCGCTGATGGTGGATGGTACAGGCATGTGCGGAGCATGCCGCGTGGAAATCGGTGGCCAGACCAAGTTCACCTGCGTGGACGGACCCGAGTTCGACGGGGCGCTCATCAACTTCGACGAGTGCATGCATCGGCAGGCTATGTATGACCATGTAGAGGGGCGCAAGCTTTTGGAAGAGGAAGAGTTACGAGAAAATCACCAATGCCACATCGGCGGTATCACACATGAAGCCCTTCCACCAAAATCACGCGTGCCCGTACGCGAGCAGTCGCCTGAGGTGCGACGTTCGAACTTTAGGGAGGTTTGTTTCGGCTACAATGCCGAAGAGGCGGTGGAAGAGGCTCGCCGATGTCTCAACTGCAAACGGCCGCTTTGCATGGAGGGGTGTCCAGTGCACATCCGCATCCCTGACTTCATTTCCCTGATCAAGGATGGTCAGTTCGAGAAGTCGGCTGCACTGCTTCGAGAAGACACCGCCCTGCCGTCGGTTTGCGGACGGGTGTGTCCGCAAGAGAGCCAGTGCGAGGGCAAATGTATCCTCGGGCGTAAGGGCGATTCCGTGGCTATCGGCAAACTGGAACGTTTCATCGGCGATTGGTCAATGAAGCAAGGTATTGTAGCTCAGAAGCCTACGGTTCGAAAAGGTCAGAAAGTGGCTGTGGTGGGAAGTGGTCCCGCAGGCCTCACCTGCGCCAAAGAGCTGCGCTGTATGGGCTACGATGTCACCGTATACGAAGCGCTTCATGAATTTGGCGGCGTGCTCGTTTATGGCATTCCGGAATTCCGTTTGCCGAAAAAAGACATTGTGAAACCTGAAATCGAAACTATCAAGGACCTCGGAGTCCGTTTCGAGAGCGATGTGGTGATCGGCCGCACCATGTCGGTGGATGACTTAGTGAACAAATGGTGTTACGATGCCGTGTTTATCGCCTCTGGCGCAGGTTTTCCCAACTTCATGAACATTGAGGGCGAGAACCTGTGCGGGGTCGTTTCCGCCAACGAGTTTTTGACGAGGAACAACCTCCTGTTCGCCTACAAGGAGCATTACGAGACTCCGAACTTCGTTGGCAAGAAGGTGACGGTGGTGGGTGGCGGCAATGTGGCTATGGATGCTGCACGCACGGCTATCCGTCTTGGTGCAGAGGTTCACATCGTCTATCGCCGTTCCGAAGAGGAGCTGCCCGCCCGCCGCGAGGAAGTCCATCATGCCAAAGAGGAGGGCATCCAGTTCGAGATGTTGACGAATCCGGTGCGTATTCTTGGTGACGACAAAGGCTGGGTATGCGGCATGGAGTGTGTGCGCATGGAGCTGACTGAGCCGGATGGCTCGGGTCGCCGCCGTCCGGTGAAAATCCCTGGCTCTGAATTCGTCCTCGACACCGACATGGTGATTATGTCCATCGGCACTTCGCCCAATCCGCTGATTTACACTACGACGCAAGGTCTGGATGTCAACAGTCACGGTTGCATTGTAGCCGACCAGGCAGGTGCCACATCCCGAGAAGGGGTATTTGCCGGTGGCGACATTGTCTCTGGTGCGGCCACGGTTATCCTCGCCATGGGCGCCGGCAAGGAGTCCGCGAAAGCAATTGACGAATATTTGAGAAAGAGACAATAGGTAGGGGGCAACAGGTGGAAACACAAGATTTTACGTCTCTGCCGTTTGTTTCATTATGTTTTTATAATTCCACCGTCGTCCTGGTAATAGATCCGGTCACCTCATAATCCGCAATGACTCCGTCGTTGCCCGTCACGATATAGTGGAGCCACTCGTGGTCAATCGCCCCGAACCTTGGCTGCCTTGAACATGGTATTCCAAACGGTATAGGAAATCTGCCGTCATGTTGTCCCAAAAAGGCTGCTTTATTCTGTTGGAATGGATTTGTATTTCTTGCCCATAATTTCTGAGCTGTCCAAAATGTTCACAAATGCTTTTGGATCGAGTTCGTGCAGTTTTAAGCGGAGTTTTGCCACATCGGCCCTGTCAAGGGCTAAATACAGAATCTGATGTTCTTTACCATGAAAAACGCCTTTGCCTGTAATGAATGTGCCGCTACGTTTCAATTCAAAGTGGATATACTGGCGAACAGGTTCTGGATTGTCGGTGACTATAAAGACGGTCTTGTAGCTCTTCATCCCGTCAACCACGATGTCTGCAACTTTCCCCTCGATAAAAATGATGATAGCGGAATAGATAGGGAGTCTGACATCACCGAAAGCAATCAGTGTACTCAATGTGATGATGCCGTCCACAATCATCACCATGGTTCCGAGAGAGATATTTGTGTATTTGTGAACGATCATCGAAACGATATCCGAGCCCCCGCTTGTAGCGCCGCTTCGGAAAATCAGGCCGATGGCAACTCCATAGATAACGCGTCACTTAACTGTAGTTATGGTCCACCACAATGTTGAAATGGTATGCCGGAAATTGTTCGTGCAGGTATGTGTTCATCGTTTCTGCAAAGGTCTGGTCGTTCTCCACACTTTCGTCAGGCACGATATCAACAGTGATCAAATTACGGTCTTCGTAGTAATAGAAGGCGTGCGTCTGAATCACCCCTTCGTGTGCAGCTGCGGCTTGTAGCACAGACTGTTGCAGGCGAGCCATCGGCGTGTCGCCAGTGTAAAGAGCGTAAATGCCGACGGTCATGATAATGCCATATTTCTCGAAGAATTTTTCGGCCATGGTGCGTGTGAGCAGATGCACCTCGCGGGCGGTCATATTGTCGGGAACACTGACGTGCAGTGACCCGATGAGGACGTTGGGTCCGTAGTTGTTCACGATGATGTCATAGACTCCGTGCAC
This sequence comes from uncultured Bacteroidales bacterium, assembly GCA_946186495.1. Taxonomy (GTDB): domain Bacteria; phylum Bacteroidota; class Bacteroidia; order Bacteroidales; family WCHB1-69; genus F23-D06. The sequence continues at coordinate 21,294 of CAMHNQ010000021.1, read as the reverse complement.
TTCCTTGAAAGAGAGGGCGGTTTCTTTCAGTTGTGCCACAAATTCAGGCGAGATGCGGCTGCCGAGCAGTTCACCCACGGGCGAGGCCAGCATTTCGAGGCCCGCTTTGATGATGAGAATGGAGATAAGAGTGCCGACAATCCCGTCGAGGTTGACGTTCCAAATCAACATGATGCCGGCGCATACGAGGGTGGAGAGTGTCACCAATGCATCGAAAAGGGCGTCTGCTCCGCTGGCGATGAGGGCGTCGCTTTTGAGGGTCTTGCCCTGCCGTTTCACGTAAGTGCCGAGCAATAACTTCACACCAATGGCCACGATGATGACTGTCAGAGTTAATGCAGTGTAAGAAGGTGTCGTGGGGTGGATGATCTTCTTTGCAGACTCCACCAAGGAGGTTGTGCCCGCAATGATGACAATAAGGGAGATGACAATGGCACTGAAATATTCCACCCGACCGTGACCAAAAGGGTGTTTGCGGTCGGCGGGGCGCTCCGACAGTTTGGTGCCTACAATGGTGATCACCGAGGATAGGGCGTCGCTGAGATTGTTCACCGCGTCCATCACGATGGCGATGGCACCGGCTGCCCAACCCACAATAGCCTTGAATGTAGCCAACAAAACATTGGCCAAAATCCCAACAATGCTAACCCGTACAATCTGTCTGTTTCTGTTCATGTTCTGTGCAGTATTTCAACATCACTCCTCTATCGCCACCGCAGGCCAGCCGTAGTCCTGATAGTATTTGACGTTAAGGTTGTGTTTTTTCACATACTCGCGCAGCTGCTCCTTGCGGGCGGCTTCGCGCACATCCTGATTCGAATGTATGTTTTGGTAAATGTCATAGTGTGGACCGAAGATGCGGCGCGCACTGGCGTCATTCCCTGCCCCGTCAACGGTTTGCTCGAACGAGACCACCTTGTATTGGTCGCCCTCCTTCTTCAGGGTCATCAGCCCCGAATGGCTGCCCCCCGAAACGGCCTTGAGCGTGTCGCCGGCAACATTGAACCAGTCAATCCAGAAGTCGCCCCATACAAGTGTTTGATTGTCAGTTTCTTCTGATTCGTGCACCATCATGAGCGTAGGCACACAGATCTCGCCTCTCAGATAGTTGCTGCCGATCCCGTTCACCAAATAGTCGCTGACGGCGTTGCGCACGGCCTGTTCCTTTTTGTTGATGGCGATGTGCCGGATGCAGTCGGCCTTGTGCCCGTCGAAGTCAGACATGAGCCATTGGCCGTCCACTTTCTCCATATAGAGTTTATGTTCCTCTATGTCAGAGTTTTCATCAAAGGAGCCATCCTCCCATTTCTGGCGCACCTTGATGGTCGCGACCGCGTGGGTGTTGTCGGTCTTTTCCACGCCGGTCACTTCAAAGTCGGCGATGGTGCCGCCGTTGCCGGTCACGAAATAGTAGAGCCATTCGTGGTCCATGGCCTCGAACTTCGGCAGTTGGTTGAACATCGTGTCCAGCACGTTGTAGAAATCCGCCGTCATATACGGTTTCGACTTCTCCGACAGTTCGTGGTCGGGGATGTACTGGCACAGCTCGGCCGCACGTTTCTGCAGCTGTTTTTCAGAATCACTACATGCCGCAAACAGCAGCACGGCGATGGCAAAAATCAGGATTTTTTTCATACTATTGGGGATATAATTTATTCGATAAAAAACGGAGTGCAAAAATACAAAATCTACAAAATTCCGCTTTACCGCCCGCCGAGTTCCTTAAAGATATTTCCCAGTACTTCGGCATCGTTGCGACAGAGATAGGAGTTTATTTCCATCGTTTCCACGCTGGTGATATCGTTTTCCTCCAATGCTGTTTTTAGTCTTTCCGAAATCAACGGATTTGAATGCAATGGGTACAACCAACACATATCGGGGTTGTTTTTCTCCAAATATTCCTCTTTGAAAGCAAATTTCATAACACCTATTGCCAAGTCTATGTTTTCATGTTCATCGAATTTGCGATTATATTCGGCTTGTACTTTCAAATAGTCATCGTAACTGTCGATTTTTAAGATGGGCTCATTCCCTTTTATTCCCCCAAATCGGGCATAGGAATCTTCAAAAAAAACCGAATTTTTCCAATCCACCATTTCTGGACAACAGAGCTGAGGACGCCTTTTTTTATCGCGCGGTTGCGCAAATCTGAGCAGATGATAGTCCCAGGTTTTGTCCTTTTTTCTAATGGTACAGCTCGCCCATTGGTGTTCTTGAATATTGAATTCCTTCAATATTGAATACATTTTTGAACTGACAATAAAGTTATTGATAGTGCTAATATTCAGGCAATAGAGTAAATCTGTAAGGTGAGAGTTCCCTTTTAGCCTGAATTTCGATTGTTTTGGCAACTCATCGCGATTTTGCATACTGTTAAAATTCAGGGGCTGAAGGAGTTCCAATTGTCCCCCTGGGGCACTTCCGACGACTTTTGTTTTTGTCGAATGTTCAAAATTGTGATAGGTATTCATCTTTTGATGTAGTAGTTATTATTATTAGATTTCGTATAAAGTTCAACAATGTCACCGCTGCAAAAATACACAATATTCTATTTTACGTGTTTTCGATGCCTTATAGCACCAAGTGTTTCATCGGATGGCCGCCCCAGAGGCTGTCGTTCACGTAGCGGAATCCGACGCTGGCGTAGAGTGCCTCCCCGCCGGGGTTTCCTTTGTCCACCAAAAGTCCGACCACTGGCAGTCCCATCTCGTCGGCGCGCTGTTTGGTGGCCATCAGCAGTCGTTTGGCGATACCTCTGCGCCGGTATTCGGGCAGCACGGCCAACGAATCCAAGTAGAGTTCCCCGGCCTGCGTCTCATCGTCCATGCCGGTGTGGTCCTTGCCGATCTGGGCCTTGGCGGCTGCGAGGAATGCTTTGCGCAGCTCGTGCAGCTTTCCGCCGTCGTAACTCACGGAGACGCCGACCACCTTTCCGTTGTCCACTGCGACTAAGGTGTTTTGGTAGCTGTATTGCGAGTCTTTTCGCTCCACGAGTCCGGTCATCATCCGGCGGAAGTCGTCTAACCCGTAGCCTTCGCCGCAAAAATAGAGACAGCACTCGTCGCTCATGGCCGTCATGATCAGGTTGGCGATGTCGGAGGCATGAGATTTGCTTGCTTGGGTGATTTCAATCATGATCATTGATTTTCATATTCCATACTCTTCGGGGTCTTCTGCCGCCATGGGCAGGCTATCCTCGTCAATTCGGATGTAGGATCTGGATTTGCGGTCGAAGGTCTTGATGTGATAGTCGAGCAGCTGTTGCTCAACTTGTAACATTGTCTGCTCCAATGTTTTGGGCTTCAGTTGGCATTCCCACACCACGATAACCTGCCAGCCGTTCTCGGAGAGAATCTCATAATTCTTCTGATCCCTCTCCTGGTTCCGCCGAATCTTCGCCACCCAAAATTCCCGATTCGTCTTCGGAATCTTGCAACACGTTGAATCCTCAATTGTGCATTGTGCATTATGCATTATGAATTGAACAAAATGTCCGTGCCAGAAACACCCGTTCACGAAAATGGCCGTTCGGTATTTGCGCATCACGATGTCGGGTTTGCCGGGCACGCCCTTCACGCAGAGGCGGTAGCGGTAGCCGTGCCGCCAAAGCCAACGGCGCACCTTCAGCTCGGGTTTAGTGTCCTTACTGTGGATGCGCGACATGCAGTTGTGGCGCTGTTGGGGTGTCATTCGGTCCGACATTACCAACCTTCTGGCAATACAATATTCCCTACGTTATGCGCTTCAGTGAAGAGCGGTGCGATTTCCGCATCGGTGAAGCCAGCGATTCCGCAACCGATACGGGTCACGAGGAAGGTCAGCTCCTGGTGCGCCTTTGCAAATGCGATAAACTCATCCACATACGGGCGGATGGTCTCCACGCCGCCCTGCATCGTGGGGATGGCATAGCTTTGGCCCTGCAGCCCGACACCTTGCCCCATAATGGCTCCGAAATTGCGATGGGCGATCCGGGCCGCCCCGCCGCCGTGCATTCCCTGCAAGTTGCTGCCAAAAACAAAAATCTCGCCCGGCTGAAGTTCGGTGATAAACTCTGGTGTGGTTCGTTTTTGTTCCATATTGATTCTGTTTTTGTTTGTTGTTTATTGTTTCTGTTGAGAAATATGGATATGCTTGATAGTGATATAGTTATATTACTGATGATGAAGGCGGCAACGGCCTCCCTTTTATGAGGCTATCGTAATCCGGCAAAGATACAGAAATTACGGCATCAGCCCGTATTTCTCTCGCAGACGCTGTAGCGACTCGTCGGCTTTCATCCGGCGAATGACACCGTTCACCATATCGAGCAGGTCGTTTTGTCCTTTGCGCATCAGCACGCCGATTTCCCCGTGGGTGAAAGGGGCGTTCAGGAGCGGCGCCGCCAACCGTGGGTCTGTCTGCACGTACCAGGGTGCTTCGGTGATCTCCGTAATCATCACGTCAGCCTGCCCTTTGGCGATGAGCGACGGTATCTCTTCGTTATTCTGATGCACGATGATGGTGGCGTGGGTGAGGTTTTGGTTGGCAAACTGCTCGTTAAGACCGCCGGGGTTCACCATCACGCGCACGTCGGGACGGTCGATGTCCGCCAACGAGTGGAAGCGGGCCGTGTCCTCCGTCTGGCAGAGGATGGTCTTGCCGTTGGCCAAGTATCCTTCGCTCATCAGCATGGTGGCAAGTCGCGCCTCGGTGATGGTGATGCCCCCGATGGCGAGGTCGAAGGTCTGGGGCTCCGCCAGAACATCGGCGGTCAGTGTTGGCCACGAGGTCCTGACAAATGCTACGGGCACCCCGATACTGTCGGCTATTGCCTGTGCCAGCTCTATGCCGAAGCCCCAGTATTCGCCGGTTTCGGGCTCGCGGAAGGTCAGCGGCCGGTAGTCGCCCGTGGTGCCGACGAGTAGCTTTCCCCGTTGCTGGATCCGCTCGATGGTCAGGCGGGAGACAATAACCTCTTCGGTGGTGCAGGAGGTCAGGACGACTGCACTGCCAACAAGGAGTGGCGTGGCAAGGGAGATGAAGGCTGTGAAGAACGCCAGCAGCCAGGTTCTGAATTTTTTCGTTACGAACTTTTTCGTAATAATCATGATGCAAAAATACGAATAATATTGAAACCGGCAAGGAATATTTTTCTGAGTTATCCCATTGAATCTTGTAAATATCCCGTCTGCGTATTTCCGCGAGTTCTGCGGGCATATTATTCTCCCGCAGGCCACGCAGATTAACGCTGATTATTACACCGTTTTTTGCAAGACGAAAATGGATAATCTTGAAACTTAATGGGTTCGTGAGCGGTGTGATAGGAGAAGGGCTGTCCGTATCTGCAGGAAATAGTACATTGTCGGAAGTATGGCGAGAAAAAACAGATTCGATGCAAAAGAATAGTCTGTAACGGACGGATTTTGCAAGGGTAGTACGTCCAAAATCAAGAGAAAAGGAAGATCGTACAGTACAGGTATCAAACTTAATATTTTAAGAACGGAACCTATTGTGGCAACTGCCAAAAGGTTGATAAGAAAGAACCCCAATACGCAGAAATAGATATGATTTTTTTTCTTGGAATTGTGGAGGATTAAGGCAGGAACGATGCCAAGTACGGCCGCTAAAGCAATGGAAAAAAAGAAGCCGATGCCAAATATCGCTCCATTAAAATAATCTTGAAAGTATTTGGTGCCAGCGAAAACAAAAGTGATGATAATGCCTACCACCCATACTGTCATATACATCGCAAAATAGGCCCAAAAGAACTTGTTTCCAATCATAAATAGAATTTCTTTTGTGTCGGCAAAGATAGAAAATAATTTCAGATAATCAACCAAAACAGGATAAAACAATATGATTTTGGTGATTTATCCGAAACGATAACCAACCAAAACATCGCAAGAAGCAATGGATTTGGTTGATTATCGTTCGTCATATTCTGATTGTTATCCGGAACCTTTTTTCAGCAGTTCAATCACCTCTTTCCAACGAAGTGTCGTTCCTGAACGTGACCGGTACCGCGAAGAAACAGCGGATGGGCTGGCCTTGGTTCGTAGCGGGCTTCCAAAGGGGCATCTGCTGGAGGACACGGGTTACCTCTTCGTCACAGGAGGGGAAGAGCGGCACCTTGATCGTGACTTGTCCGACACGCCCGTCCTTCTCCACCACAAACTCGGCGAGCACCGTGCCGGAGATGTCTTTGTCGCGGGCATCCTGGGGGTATTGGATTGTTCGTGAGAGATAGGCGTGCAGGGAGTCTGGACCGCCGGGGAACTCGGGAGGCATATCAGCAAAAGGCACCAAATTTTCCTCATCGTCAATCAATTCCCAGTCTATGAGGGCTTTTGGGGTAGGTTCCGCCGTCTCCGTAAAGGTGCAGTTACCGTAGCGGTCGATGAAACCTGACAAGCCCTCCGAGTCGTAAGAATCTGTTGAAATGGTTTTCACTTGAAACCATCCGTTCACCGAGGGGCAAATCCACCGGTAAGGACCTGTCACAAGTGTATCGCCTTGTTCGTTAAGCAGTACTGTCTGATGGTCGTCGGTTGTCGCGGTGCCGTAACCATAACCGCCGCTGACAGGACTGTCATACTGGCACGGCACAATCAGTTCGAAGTCGCGGTTGACGAAACCCCATTTGCCGTTGCGCTTCACGGGAATCATCGTCACGTCGTTCACCCAGTCAATGCCATCAAACGAAAACTCGTCGAAAGCATCCAACTTCTTTCCATTGCGGTCGTAAATTTCACATGTGGCATCCCAGTCCTCATTGTAAAACAACACCGCTATTCGTTCGCCGGATTTGCCTGGAATGCTGGCATCGTAACCTTGGATTAGCACCTCCCCGTTTTTGTTGAGCAGTTTACATTTCTCAGGGTCGTCCCGATCCATACCGTTGTTCATATACAAGCCACCCATCTCCACCAAATCCATGCCGCGGACAAACCATATATGCTGTGTCTCATACTTGAGCGGTATGACAACATTCCCCAAAGAATCCACCACGCCCCATTTGCCGTTCTGACTGACCGAATAAAGTCCTTTGTCACAAGCTAATATACTTTCATACACGAAAGGGAGAATCTCCCGACCAGAGGTTGAAATCACCCCGCATTGGCCTTGCTTTCTCGCTTCAAATGAATTGTTCCCCAAGAAGCGAAGATATTCATAAACAAACGGAAACACCGTGTCGCCGTTCTGGTTGATAACGCCCGCCTTGTCTTCATTAATCACATAAAGGTCAGGTCCGGCAATTTCCAACCATTGATAACGGCAAGGCAGAACCTCATTCCCAAAGGAATCCACCACACCGTATTTGGAACTGCTGTCCTCCACGACGATCATCCCGTAGGAAAACAAGTTGTCCGTTTCCAAATCGCACCATAAAGACTCACTAAACTCTGGAGGAATGACCCATTCCAGCTGCCGGTTCATGAAGCCTGCCGAATGACTGTTCTTCGCCACCATAATCAGATCGGAATGGTCTTGGAAGCGGATGCAGGAGTATTCGCACGGCAATATGGTTTGCCCCTTGTCGTTTATGATTCCGTAAGCGGACGAATAGGAACCGTATGTTGTTTTGGTCACTTTCTCCACCACTATCCATCCGTAGCGGTCAAAATTCTCGAATCGGTCGTATTTTCGCAGGGAGTCGCCGAGTTGTTGCAATCGAATACGACTCTCCTCGGGCAGCAGAGATGCGGTCGGTTTCATCTGTCCCCACGCAAAGAGCGGGAGCAGCAGGATGGCGGTGATGAGGGCGCGGTTCATAATAGGTGGTTTTAACGCTGCAAAGATACACATCATTTAATTATCCCATTGAATCTTTTAAATATAAGATCCCGCCTGCGTATTTCCGCGAGTTCTGCGGGCATATTATTCTCCCGCAGATTCCGCAGATTAACGCTGATTATTATATCGTTGTTTCAGCCTTTCGATCACCTCCCAGTCGGCGGGCAGCCACTGCACGCTATCGAGCTCGTCCGGGGCGAGCCAGCGGGCGGCCTCGTGTTCGAGGAGGGTGAGCGAGCCGCTCTCCACGGTGCAGAGGAAGCAGTGCATGGTGAGGTGAAAAGCTGCGGTTGAGCGAGGGGAGAGCAAAGTTTGCTTTGACTCTCCCGAGCGTGAGCAGCTTGGGCCGCAGGCCAACTTGGGGTAGTCCCACTCGACGGTGTGCAGCAGTTCCCCGACGGTGATGCGGGTGTCCAATTCTTCCCATATTTCGCGGCGGACGGCCTCCTCGGGCGTCTCGCCGGGTTCGATCTTGCCGCCGGGAAACTCCCACCAGTCCTTCCAGTCGCCGCTGCCCCGCTGGGTGGCGAAGATGCGGTTTTGGGAGTCGTGGATGATGGCGGCGGAAACGGTGATATGTTTCATAACTTATTCATTCTTGTTGAGGATGACCAACGCGGCGATGACGCCCGGCACCCATCCAGCGCAGGTGAGGATAAAGACGATGAGGATGGACCCGCACCCGCGGTCGATGACGGCCAAAGGCGGGAAGATGATGGAGAGGATGACGCGGAAAATGGACATAAGGAGATAATTTATCTTGATTATTCTGCAAAAATATCTGTATATGGTTTGAATGTGAACAACCGGTTACGACTTTGGCCTGTGGATTCCACAAGGTATTTATCATTGCAAAGAAGTTTGACAATGTCGTTAGCGGCTTTGTATGAAATTCCACAAATATGAGCAGCATCATCGACTGTTATTACCGGATCTTGAAGAAGTCGGTGTATAAGTAATATGGTGTTCGTACTCCGCCGACCATAATGAATACGGATGTGGTTTTCTATTCCTTCTTTGAATTGAATAATTTTTGTAAGAGTTTGAACCGCAAGTGTCGCTGTCTGTTCAATACCCACAAGAAAATATTTTACCCAATGTAACATATCATTGTTTACCCTAACCATGTTAAGGTTATCATAGTATAGATCCTTTCTTTTTTCAAAATATGTGGACAAATAAAGCAGAGGTTTGTCAAGTATCTTTTCCTTCACCATAAAAAGGGTGATCAGAAGTCGGCCAATACGTCCATTACCATCAAGGAACGGGTGGATAGTCTCAAATTGATAATGGGCGATAGCTATTTTAACCAAATCAGGGACATTTACATCTGGATTATTCAGAAAATTCTCAAGATTCCCCATCAATTCACCGACAAGTTGATGATGAGGGGGTATGAAACGGGCGTCCGCAATGGCATTGCCGCCAATCCAGTTTTGGCTTGTCCGGTATTCACCCGGCATTTTATGCTCTCCGCGAACGCTATTCAACAATATCTTATGTGTAGAACGAATAAGCCGTGACGATATTGGGAGTTTGTCAAGGTTTTTGATGGCGTCGTTGATGGCATTGACATAGTTGCGTACTTCTTGCCAATCGTTCCGACGTTCCTCACGCACCTCAGATTGTGGCAAAAGGGCCTCATCAATATGGGTCTGCGTGCCTTCAATGCGGCTTGAAAGCACGGCCTCTTTTGTGACGTGAAGTTGAATGAACAGGTCTATATTTGGCACAAGACGAGAGTACGAGTTAAGCTCTCCAAGTCGTAAGGATGCCTTTTCCAAAAGATTGCTTATAGCCGGATCTTTCCACGTCCATTCGTCATTTATTTTAGTGGGGACGAAATACTTATATCCTGTCCCTTGTTCATAATGTCCTGACTGGTAGTTCTCTAATGCTATCATCTCATTTGTATTATTTGGATGCAAAAATACAACTTTTTATTTTACTTTTTGACCGAAAGGTAAAAATAGAAACACCGTTATTTTACTTTTGGCAACGAAAGTAAAATAAGCCACCTTGCTATGTTACTTTTCAAAATTATGCTTTTCCAGACGGCATCCATTTGGGGAGCAGCATTCCGGCGAGGATGAACCAACCTCCGCCGAGGGCGGCCAAGAGCGGGAACCACGGGAGCACCTCGCAGGGCAGCAGTGCTGGTACGATGGCGATGGCCAAAGCAGGCGCGAAGGGCTTGAACCGTCTGAAAAGAAAGAGCATCGGCGGCACGGTCACGAAAGTGCCCACCGCCATCGGGAGACCCCAACGATGATGGAACAGAAGGCCAGTGAGGGTGCCCAAAGTAGCGGCAGCGACGATGAGTCCCCAGATGGTCCACGGGCGTATGCGGAAGCCGCTGCGGCGGTTGGAGAACTCGATCATAGTGACCACCAGAGGAGGCACCGCAAGAAAGCGCATGGTGGGAATGGGAGCGCAGTGGGTGACGACTAATGGCAGGCACACGGCGACCGTGAGCAGGGCCAACTGTCCTCCTCCGAAGGGGTGGTATTCCGGTCGTTCCTCTTGCCGGAGCCAGCCTCTGCCGAGAGCCAGCAGCGTGGAGATCACGAGCACGCACACGGGATAGAGCCACGAGGAGGTGTTTATCAGTACGGGCAGCATGGCCGCCGAAACGGTGGGGTACATATTGCAGCGCACCAGTCGCAGCAGCCCCATCATGAGGACGAAAGCGAAAGCGAAGCGGATCTCGAGGCAGGCGGGAAGCCACAGATTGAGGGCCAGTCCGATGGCGGCCGCGGCCGTCAGGTAGAGGGGGATTTGCCATCCGCGTATGTTCCACACCGCCTTGGGCATCAGCCAGAGTCCTACGCACAGCGCGGCCGCCTCGGGGAAGACGATCTCGCGTAGTTCCGAAGCATCCGCCACCGCCACCATGAGGGTGAGGAAAAGTGCGACCGCAACATTCCGTTTCAGCGAGGAGGAGAGCATCAGGGGGTTGTGTTATTTTTCGTGGGCGGTCTGTTTCAGCGATTCCAGTGCGCGGCAGAGCTGGTCGGGGCAGGAGGTGGGTTTGCCGCCGCAGCGGATGCCGTTGAGCTTCGGGATGATGTCGTCGATTTTCTGTCCGACGACCAGCCGGCAGATGCCTTGGAGGTTTCCGTCGCATCCGCCCATGAAGAAGACCTGCTGGATAAAGCCCTCGTCATCAACGGTCACATCGATGAACTGCGAGCAGGTGCCTTGGGTTTTGTAGAGGGTGTGGGGCATAATTTTTAGTTTTTTTGATTTTGAAAAATCTGAGCTTGGGGAGGGATAAAATGTGAGTAAAGGGAGCGTGTAGAAAGAACTTTGCAGGCTTTACAGTTTATTCTTTGATTATTCTTCCCAGCAAAGAATCTTTGTACCAATACCTGTATAATTGTACTTTCTGGTATGCTGGCAAACTTTTCAAGTACTCCAATTCAAATATTAATCTTGGTTCCTCGTCAGCTGATTCGGGGTGGATTTCTGCTTTGTTGCCAATACGGACTACACGAATCAAGTATAAATCGCGAACACCTTTTTCTTTGATATAAGGCATGAAATAGTAAAGTTTGTTGAGGGCAACAGTTGATGGGAATGTTTTGTTTTTCCCCGTATAATATAATTTCGTTGGTTCTTCTTTAAGAAAGTATTCTTCATTATCTTTCTTTACCAGACCAATCAGTAGGTGCTTTGTCGGGTCAAGCGCATATTGCTTTTTAGGTAGGTTCACTAATAAAGGTTTTTCCACATCATCAAACAAACTCAAGTCCAGCATCGGCTTTGAATCGCGTACTGTAAAGATAGGACGTGAGGAAACAGGTGCTTCGTCAAAAATAGCCTGGTAAAGACTTTTACCTATCGCCTCTACAACTCCACATACAAGGGCATTGCCCATAAGGAAAGCTCGACGGCCATCTGAGACATCAGGATGATATGTGTGGTTGTCGGGGAACATGTTCATTCGTTCTAATTCGATAGGTAGCAATCGGCGATAACGGCCAGATTTTGTTCTCACAACATGTTTAAAACGAGATGGAGCTGTACCGCCTTCGCCAGTGATAATGGTTCTCGAAGGTTGTTCTAAGCTGTCCGGAAAAGCCATGCCTCCTTCAGAGAAAGTGTATTTGTAGCCTTCTTTGGAAATTCGTTCAATCTTTTTAGCCCCTTTTTCGTATTGCCATCTAGGTAGTTCTTCTTCTGTGATAAAGAAATCTTCAGGTACAAGGTTTTCATCAACAAGATTTCCGCCCAAAGTTTGTCGAGGCCCATCATAAATAGCTTCAGCATCGACAGAATACACATGGCGGTCCATCATCATACCAGCATTACCAAAAGGACTTTCTTTCTTGCTTTTGTTGAAGTTGTCAGATACTTCCTTAATAGAACCCTCAATGTCAAATTCAGACATTGTGCCAATCTTAGGCTTGAACTCAAATGCTCTTGCCATAACGCCATCGTATTCTACCCAATCTTCCATCTTCTCAATCTTTTCGGCTATAGAGGAAGTCTTTAAGAAGCCAACAATATAAGTCCTGCGTCGTCGTTGGGGCATACCATAGTCTGCTGAATTGATAATGTGCCATTCAACGATATAGCCGAGGTCTGCTAAAGAAGCAAGAATAATTGCAAAGTCACGTCCACGTTGAGTAGCGGGTGAATTCAATAGGCGGTCAACATTCTCAAAAAAAATATATTGTGGCCGCTTGTCACCCTTCTCATGAAGAATGCGATAAATCTGCCACCAAAGCACACCTTTCTTGCCCTCGATGCCGCCTGATCGACTCAATGTTGCAGCCACAGAATAGTCTTGACAAGGGAAACCACCAACCAATAGATCATGGTCGGGAATGTCTGTTGTTGGTATGAGGTTGATATCTTTGTTGGAATGCCCTTTGGAACCAAAACGCGCTACATACACCAACGACGCATCTTGGTGTTTGGTTGATGGTTCCCACTGATTGTTCCAAATGGTTTCGTAGGTATCAGATGCACCTTCAAGTCCGATGCGGAAACCGCCCACACCAGCAAAGAGTTCTACTACACGGATTTTATGTTGTTTTTTAGCCATTATTTCTTTCAATATTTCTACTGTCTATAATTTCTCTTACGTAATCGTTGTTAAACCAATAACAATATTTCTTCGCTCTTCCGCCATTTGGTGTTGGTGCAAGATCTTTCGCTTTTTGAGCTTTAGGGCGAACATGGAACTTTTTCTTGTCTGTACCTTTCCACCAATATTCCTCTGAGATATGATTTGCAAGTATGTTGTCTTTGATGTGATTCCAATATTTCTCTGCCCAATCTAAATCTTTTTGTGGCATAGTCCAAAAAAAGACATCTTCAAGAACATAGTCTTCTTTATTTTTTGTTTGTTCCTTAAATACCACAAACATAAATCTACTAGAAAAAAGCTCATAAAGACGTGAATCAATCCAATTTTCACACTCCGCTACTTCAATGTAGTCAATGTTTTCGAAAGACATGGCCTCCTTGATGATACCGTTGGTTTGGATACGAATGGTCTTCATCGTTAAACCAGCTTTGAGGAATTCTTCCGAACGATTTACATTCGGACATTTAGTAGAAGAAACAATCGCATTTGCCACCATTGCGAACTTGTTCTTCGGATTGTTAGAGATATCTACCTTCTTCCGCTTCGCAATTTTCTCAAAAGGCATGTTCAGAAATGGATTGAATCGAGCAAGCAGAATGTCGTCGAAAGGTTTCTTTAACAGAGCATTTGTGCAAACCAGTTCCGATTTTGCTCCTACCACATTGGAAACAGCGTTTTTTCCGCTTTTAACTACATAATCCAATACGGTGCGCATATAAGCCATCTTTAAGCAGAAAGCTCTGCGCGGGGCGTCGATATCAGGGTTGTTAGGTTGTTTCATCAAACTATCACCCTTCTGCCCTTTACGGCAAGCTCCGAGGTACATCGTGTCACCTTCTGAGAGTTCGTGAGCCTTTCCTTGTTTTATCTTGTTAATGATGACTTCGTAATCGTGGCGAATAATCAGCAAGTCTTTCTTTGGCAGTTTCCACAGAACGGAGAATATAAATTCTATATCAAGATTGTCACAATTGTTCTGATGTAGATAGAAGAGCAACAGCATCAACTGACATTTCAGATAGAAATGAGAATGCTCGAAATCGTCTTTTACGACATCGCAGTAGTTAATCATATTGCATACAAGACGTTCCTTAATGAGGTAATTGTCCTGTTTGCTTTTCTTCAGTGGTGTACATTTCAGTTCCATTCCAGCTTCCGAGAAGTCGGCACCGGCATAGTTGTTAGTTTCGAGCAAAAAGAAGATATTCTCCACCATTTGTCCAAGACTTCCTTTACCTTTCTTTGGCTCATAATCATCCCGGACGAAATCGCGCAAAGTTTTGCCCAATAAACTCTTGCTGTATTCAAAGATACTTGTGGCCTTGGTGATATCATAAGGTAAAGATGTTTTGTTTTTAGAGATTAAAGTCATAATCAAATGCTTTATACACATATAATTAAGCAATGAACAAACAGTCTTCAAGTAGGAGTCGTGCTTTGTACTCTCTTTGAAAGAGTGACAAGAAAGCACTATCATATAAGGTGGTTATAGTATACTTATCGCAGGCGGCAAAATTCACCAAACGCAGTACAACGGCATTTTCTGTCCTGCTCATCAGCTTGGCCAACTCTCTGACCTCCGGTGTGGTATGGTTCAACCGACCGAATGGCAACTGAAAATAGAGTGCCAACGTCAGTATCATTTCGTCCCGTGTCCAAAGTCGTTTAGGCATGATGGTTTATTTATTAGCGCAGGTGAACAAGTTTTTGAATGTTTGTTTTTTCTTCATCTTAAATAAGCAAAAGATTGTGGGGCAAAACTCAGATTATAATCACTTAAATCACGCGCTTGTCTATATCGTGTAATTTTTCCTATTTTTATTGCATACGCTTTTTCTTTATTTGAAAAATAAGACAAATAGAAATCACGGGATATGCCTGAATAACGGTATGTTTTCTTCCAAATAGTATCAACATCATCATTCAAAATATCGGAAATGGCAAACTCACCTATTACTTTTTGCACAGGCGCGGATGCATACACTACCACCTTGCGCACATTGGTGTCCTTAAAGATAGTTTTTCGGAACTCAAATTTTTTTGTTCCATCAAATATTTTTTCGGCAAACTCGGGTTTAATAGACAATAACACTTTCATTTACTTTGGTACATTTAAGAATTTCAACAAATTGTTCCTTTGAGATTTGTTTCAAACCTCTTAATTCATTTTCCTCGCCTGTTAAAATATTCATTTCTAGTAATTGTTTACGATTTAAACGATTTCCTAATTTAAACGAATAAGTAGATAAAAACCGTATCAAAAAAGGCCGATATCTCGGATTGTAATTCCAAAATTCGCTCAAATATTCATCTGTAAAGATGCTTCTCTTACGAGCTTTCATTATGAATTCTTTTTCATTTTGAATATTATCTTGCTTGTCTTCCACTATACCAATAGTAGTTATTACACTGTGATAATATGCTGATTTATCTTTAGGTGCTGTCCTATAAAAAACAAGAACATCACCCCGTTTTATATTTCTTTGGATTGAGCGAGAAATATAAACTTTGCAAATTGCATTTCTGTGAGGTTCGCTTTCGACGAAATTATCAGGCGATTCGGTTCTAAGAAAAGAATCTGGTAGAAGTTCCGTATGATATTTGGGGTATATTGGAATAATAAAAATGTTGGTATTCGTCGGTATAAACGGGTAGGTTATTTTAGGGTTCTCAATATTAAACTTTTTTGAAAAATCTCGAACATATACTAGTTCTCCGTTAGTTCCTTTCGTACCATGCTTTTTGAATCCCCATTCCTCCATCAAAGAGATTAAACGTTTTTGCTCCTCCGTTCTATCATATACAGTAACATAAATTTCATTGACATTATTACTAACGGCATTGTCAAAAATAATCTTTATAAATCTTTCTCCTAATCGCACTCCATTACTAACAACTTTGAAAGTGCCAACTTTCAAACGTTTCTTTGGTAAAAAAACAGGAGTTATGTCGTTATAGTTTTCATCGTTGTATTCAATCTTTAAGTATAAAAAAGACAGAACTTTACCTTTGTTATATGTGATATATGCTTTTTCTTCGGCTTTTTTGTTGAACCATTTTTCAAATCCAGGATAGTCGTCTTTTAATGAATCAAAGAAGTTGTCAGACAGATTTATATTCCCAAAATATTCTTGCTTAACAGCAAGTACTTTATAATCTATCAGATCTGGGTATTCAGAGACAACCATCTCAAGGAAAGAATTTATTGTAAAAACCTTATCCTCGATACCTAGTTGTTGGGCTTTGAAATGGATTTTTTTATCTTCTGTTATTAGAATATCAACCCTATCGCAATAGACTTCGTTTAATAAAACTGTATCCTTTTTGTCATTTTCTGTCACATCCATCAAATGGGATATCTCCGCTACTTTTGAGTGCATTGGAGCCACCATTTTGAGAAGCACATAACTTTGAATCTTGGCATTAAAATTACTTCGAGTGTCCGAATTTGAATTATTGTTTAATTCTTCTACCGTAACAGGATGGACACATTTTTCATAATGTGCCTTGTCAAGCCATTTGAACAAAGTACCTATAGAAAGATTTCTAACATTAGGTGTTTCCCGATGAATGATAATATTTGTGTCAAGTAGTGCTTTCATTATTTGAAAATTTCTCCTATTCTACGAAACATTTTTTTCCAAGGGACAAACAAAAAACCTATCAATACAATCAGAATCACTATCGCAAGCCAGAACTCCCATGGTAACCATTCATACCATTTTGTCCCTTTTTCCCAATCTCTTAATGACAAAATGCCAAACAACAAGCTACACAAGACATTTGCGCCAATTGCCAAAACAATTTGTTTGTTTCCTATTGTCTCTTTTTCAAACTCGGAAAAGAAGGTGTGGGTTCCATCTGTCGCTTTTTCACTTTTGTTGAAAACAATAAGAGATTCATTATTTTCCATTTTCTCAATGTTCGGAAGATATTTATTAAAAGCTTCCGATTCAAGAATTCTTATGTTTTTCAGTTTGTTATTGTTTAAGTATGAAATATTATAGTGACTCGGTATAACGTGAAAACAGAAGCAAGCATTGATTTTGTCGCACAACACAAAACCATTATTCAATAATTCATTTATATGATCAGGTAAATTTCTCTTCTCATTTACTTTTATGTCATAGATATATGAAGTTTTCGCAATACCTTTTTTTACAACAGCAAGATTTTGAACAGTTGTTTGGACATACAATCTAACGTAGTTCCTTGTTGTTTGATTAAGATTGTCAACCGTAAAGGAGCAAACGCCATCTTCAACATTCAGTTTCTTTACCGGCAGTACAGATAAACTATTACGGGAATTAAACTCCACAATAGCACCATTCCGCTTGTCTCCATTAATTGGATGAGTTGCTTTAATAGTATCGTTAAATATGAACTTGCAATTGTCATCGTCACGTATTAAAGAGCCCATTAGACATGTTGCCTTGTCTGTTTTCTTTAGAAATGGAAGAGATAACTTAATCTCGACATTTTTAACGAACGGATTTGGCATAAACTCTATGCCTATTTCAAAAGCCGCTTTTGAGCCAATAAAATCCCACGTACAAATGTGTAGTCGTTCTATTGCTATTGACTTGTTTGATAATATGAAATATGTGTTGTTCATAAAAACAATCATTTAAGCATATATTTCAAAACCACTTTTCCCGCCAACTCCGCAAACAGCGGCGGAATGGCATTGCCAACTTGTGTGTATCGAGGCACTTCCAACTTGCGCATCTTGCCGCCAGTGGTGTATTTCTTCTTGATTTCGTACCAATCCGGAAACGATTGGATGCGGGCACATTCACGCACAGTCATGATACGGGGTTCGCAGTAATGCAGGTAGTCATCAGGATGACCGGTAATCGTAGGAGAAAACGTATCGGAATCCAAGATGGTGATGCCACGCTGCTTGATGCCCCATTGCTCACGGGCTTCTTTGTCAATCCTCTTGCCTCTTTGCGGACATTCGGCCAACAACCGTTTATAGCAGGCGATTTTGTCAGGTGTCTGCTTGGCGAAGCTGTGACTGTCTGCTATATCATGCGTTTGAGGATAATCCCCACGCATCAGTTTCTCGTATGCCGTCAGTTTCTTGTTGCCATACTTTCCGGAATAGAACCCTTTGCGATCCGGAGTCGGCTCTTCACCATTGGAACGCAACAGATCGGAAATGGCTTCCTTTAGTGTTACGGTTGGCTTCAATCCTTTTTGCGACAAGAAGTTGTCTCTGTTTTCCATCAATAGATTTTCGAAATTCTCGGGAGAACCGACATCCTTTCGAACACCCACTAAGATGAAACGCTTACGGCGTTGCGGAACACCATAATTGGAAAAGTCAATTACATGGGGCTTTACATTATAGCCCAATTCATCCAACCCACGAATCACTTTATGCGAATATGGTTCAGAACCATCTTTTTTGTTTTTGTCAAAGGCGTATGTGAACCCCTTGACATTCTCAAAAAGAATCATCTTGGGCTGCACCAATTCGATGAACTTGATATAAGAAAACACCAATTGGTTACGAACATCTTCTTCAACACGTTTACCTGCCATAGAAAAACCTTGGCACGGAGGCCCTCCGGCAACCAAATCAACCCTACCTCTCAACGATTTCAACTGTTTCGGGTACTTTTTCAACACCTCATTAATATCATGTTCGGTTTGCGGCAACCAATCTGGCCAGTTGAAATGTTTTTTATTGTCAATCAGATTGTATTTCAGTGTTTCAAAAGCGAAAGCGTTCTTTTCAATGGCAAACAAGCCTTCCCAACCCGCTTGGTACAAACCGAGCGACAACCCTCCCGCTCCCGCGAAAAGGTCGATCACCGTGGGGGTGCCGTTTGCCCTATATTTCTGACTTGCCGCCATTTACCGTTAATTTAAAACAAACCCGCAAAGATAATCATTTTTCATTCCATTCCGTAAATCGGTTTTGCAGAAAAACAAACTGTTGGTTGTCAATCGGATGTTTGCCAATACCTTGACATTCTATCATTTGTCGAATCTTCTCAACTCTTCGATCAGGGCGGGGCGCTTCTGGTAAGCGGCTCGGAATTCATCCACCAACTTTTGGGCGGACTTCGCACCGAGGGAGCAGGTCTTGCGGAGGGTGATGAGCTCAGAGGTGAGTTCGTGATACTCTTTGCGCGGCCTCGTGTATGTCAACCCCCTTCTGAAATCTTGTTCAACAAGAAGCAGAAGCTCTGCCCGCTGCGAGTCGTCGAACAACTTCACATACTGGCAGAAAGGCTGGAAAATCCCGTATTCCAGTTTTTTCAGATATTGGAACAATTCTTCTATCCAACCTTCTTTATGATAGATTTCGGCCAGATCGCTGTTGAAACCTATGCCAAAACTCCTTTTCTTGATCAATTTCCGCAAATAGTCGGGCCATTTGTCCGGATCAACTGCCTTCTTGAGGTGCGTGTAGTATTCCTTCGGGGAGTATCCCTCCAAAAACAACTTCTCGGCCTGCTTGACGATGTTCTTTTGGTCACCTACCTTCTCGTAAATCCGCAACTTGTCGTTCTCCCACCGCAAGCTGCCCCCGTACTTTTGTCTTTCGAGGGCTATACCTTCGTCTAGCGCCTGCAAGGCCTCCTTGTAGTTACTCTCTTTCTCCAATAACTCTACATAACGGTCGCGGAGGTCGGTGATTTCCTTATGCTGCTGATAAAAGGCCACGGCCTCATCCCTTCGGCCAAGTTCCATTAGATAGTCCCATAGGTGCCTCGCTGCACTGTGCTTTTCGTAGTCTCGGAACGCCTCTTCGAACTTTCGCCTTAAAATGCCAATCCGCTCGTCATCCGTCAGCAACTCTTCACGAATGTCTTGCACGATGGAATTAAAGTCGATGTGGTCAAAGGCAAGACTATGGCTCAATTTGTCCAAACCGTCCGCCACGGCGAGCTGCACCTCCTTGGAAATCTTGCCCGAATTGAGGGTGTCGATCAAGAGATCCCTCAATTCTTCGGCATGGAGGTCGTCGAAATCGAAATCATAATCGTCAAAGAGGTAATCCTCGAAATTGCGGTCTATTTCCTGCAAGGTGTACATAGCCAGTTCCGCCACAAGCGTTTTGTGGCCCAAGTCCTTCAGCTGATGCAGTTTGGAAACCAAGCGTTTCAAATCCTTGCCGACCCTTTCCCAGTCCACCTCCTCATATCCGTCGTCATAATAACTTCCACGGGAGGGGTACGTGTGGTTGAAGCATTTGTCAATCTCTTTCTCCAGCCCTTTGCGGTCAGGGACGACCTCGGCGGAGGGCAGTTTTTTCTTGAAATGCTTTAGCAGCGCATTGCCGACCTTTTCATCTTGATAGGCCAGCTTTTTGCAGAAAGCATAAATGTCCGACTCCGGTATAAGCTCAAAAAGGTTGTCTAAAGGGTTATCTTTCATATGGAAAAATTCGGATAGTGATTTGTGATTAGTGATTTGTGACTTGTGTGGGTTTATGCGGCCGGGCTACATCAGAATCAGGCAGGCGATTTGCCAGCGGTCGGGGATGAAATCAAAGTAATAGACTGGCGCTCCCCAGCGGTCTTTCTGCCGCAGGGTCTGTCCGTCGAGGTAATAGAGCGCAGTACCCCAACGGTCTTTCTGTCGGATGGTCAGCCCGTCGAAGTAGAGCAGCGGCTCGCCCCAGCGGTCCTTTTGTCGCACCGTCTGTCCGTCCATGTAGATCAGGGGCTGCCCCCAGCGGTCTTTCAGCCGCACCTGCTGCGTGGCCGCGTCATACCATAGCAGCGGATCGCCCCAGCGGTCCTTCATCCGGATGGTGTTCTCTTGCATGTAGAAAAGCTTCGCGCCCCATTTGTCCTTTTGATAGACGGTCTGGGCTTCGCCTGTGACGGCGAAGAAGACGATGAGGGCGATGAGGGTGGTGATTCGTTTTACCATGCGGCAAAAATACAATTTTTAGCAGCCCGTTTCCTCGACTATGCCGACCCGCTTTGCTTCCCTCTGTTTCATTTGTGGCCTCCTGTCTCTTCTTTCGGCAGACTGCCTGCCGTGTCCTGCATTCCCGCCCCGGCTCCCACTACTCTTCCTTGCCACACCACCTTTCCGTTCCAGGTAACGGTCCACTCACCTGAATAGTATTCTGTGAGTTTTTTGTTCTCTTTTCGGTATAGTGGCTTGTTTTTTTTTATCTCTGAGTCCGCTTGAAAAAGTGGTTTTCATTAAAACCAATATTTGATTGTCAATGTGTTACAAGCAAAAAAATCGTCAATTTTGACTTTTTCAGGTGGACTCAATTAGTGATTGGTGATTAGTGATTGGTGAATAGTTATTCAAGTTTCGCATGTTAGAAAAAGAGGAAAAATAAGTGCGTGAAGAATGTTTCCGGCCGCATTGTCCCGCATCGGCACGATGTGCCGTGGCCGGAAATAGTGTGCGAACGAGAGTGTTGACATCGCCAACAATAC
>CAMHNQ010000020.1 GCA_946186495.1 uncultured Bacteroidales bacterium | reverse complement strand
CAGTCGTAAGGCTCAAAAGTGACAACCAAAATCAGCAAATCACAGTTCTTCGATGTTTTATCGGAGAACTATCGAAGAACCATCGAAGAACTATCGAAGAAATGACGACTCAACTCGCTGGCAGAGGTATGCCAAATGTATGGCAAATACTTGCCAAGTGCTTGCTAACTGCTTGCTAACTGCTTGCTAACTGCTTGCTAACTGCTTGCTAACTTCTTGGTTATTCGGTAGTTGTTCCATGTTAATATCGTTATTGTTCGTCCAGTTCGGACAAATATGCTTTCAATTGTGGGATATTGATAGTGACGATGCTCCAAATTGTCTGGTCGTCACGCCAAAATATTCGTGAATAATCAGGTTCCTCAAGCCAATAATTCGAGCCCAGGGAGTGTCGGGATGGTTCATGAGAAACTCATCGCTAAGGCCGTTAGCCGCCTCCCCAATAATCTCCAACTGGTGCAGCGTGGCGTTAAACATCATGGAGTTGTTTGCAAAAGAGTCTTTGTCTGCCCCTTGAATGTAGTTTTCAATTTCTTTGATGGCATCCAAAATGTGCATCACTCTCACATGGTCGGATATTTTAGCATTCATAGAGTAATAGTTTTTCTGAATCAACGTATGGTTTAATGTATTTTGACATTCCTCGCGAGGAAACCAGATCGATGGATTTTTGCAAAAGAGACTGCAGATCTAGTTGCATTTGTACAAATTCCAACCCGACAGGCTTGGAATAGTCCAAATCCACCAAAATATCCACATCACTGTCCTCCGTTTCCTCGCCACGTGCATACGAGCCGAAGATCCAAGCCTTCAACACAGGCTGGGTCTTGAAATACTCGCGTATGGTCTCAATCATTTCTGTGCTCATAATCGTCTTCTTTTGCAAAGGCAAAGATACATTTTTTATATATACAACACGTAGGGGCGAATAATGATTCACCCCTACAAAAAAAAGGCGCCGCAACCGCGACGCCTTTCTCATATCCTACAGATCAGGAATTATTGTTTATCCATCTCTCTGTACTCGTTCACGATGTTCTTGACGTTGGCAGGAGCAAGTCGGCCATAGACTTTGCCGTCAACCAAGGCGACGGGAGCCAAACCGCAAGCGCCGCTACATGTCATACCCGCACTTTCTATGCTAAATTACGCGCAGATCCGCGTGATACGCAGAGATCACCGTTTCACGACCTTCCGTATTGCCAGCACATTGCTTTCCGCCACGGCCTTGATGAAATAGATGCCGGGGACGAATGGGGAGAGGTCGATTTGTGCCGTCTGTAGGGGCGAATGATTATTTGCCCTTACGCCGCCCGTTGTCTGTAATAACCGCCCGAACGCATCATACAATTGAATTTCAACGTTTTTCAATTGTACATTATTCATTGTTAATTGTACATGGATAACGCCAGAGGTGGGGTTGGGATAAACCGTTATGGCAGCGCCTTGGTTGTGGTCGTCGACGCCAACGGCGATGGTGAGGTGAAGGGTTACTACGGAATCGCAGCCGTGAAAGGTTTGGAGGGTTTGGGTGTAGGTGCCGGATTCGCAATAATCAACACCATTCCAGGTGTAGCAAGAGTCGGGGGTGGTGACAGAGAACTCGGACACTTCAGTGGGGTTAACGGTGAGGTGAAGAGTTATTATTGAATCGCAACCTGTCGCATTTACTAGCGTGTCTATATAGTCTCCACTTTCAGTGAGTCCTTGATATTGGTGCCAGTTAAATAGTTCGCATACTGTAGTTGTCGTATCACTAAATGTAATATCGTTACAATAATCGGATTCGTAACACCCCAAATCCACTGTGTTACGTTTAATACGTGGCATACCGTCTAAGTCAAGGCTGTCGTCCACAAAAAAGTTATTGCCATAGTTGATACAGGGCGAATTTTCGGACAGATGCCAATCAACATCAAGAGTTGTATCGTTTACACCTGATGTTAGCGAAGGATGAATAAACATAGGCAGATTGTCCGCACTCAGTGTGATGATACTGTCACCTACATAATCTCCTTCGATTGCAGAGTAGGAACAAGTACCATTACCAATAAGATTTATGACCTCGCCATTATTTTCATTTCCCCACACTATTGAGTTGGCAAGAAATGAGTACTCGTCAAGGTTAACTCCAGCAGAATAAAGGGAATCGACAGCACCATAACTATTGCGAACAATAGTACTGTTGGTTATTCTTGTATTGTTTGCGTTTACTCCTCCAGCGTTGTATCTGTTCATGCTTTTATTGTTGGCAATTAGACAATTGGAGACGGTAGAACCGTTCGCAAAAACCCCACCTCCACTTTTATTAGCAATTATTTCGCAACCAGTTATGATAGAATTGTCTGCACGTACTCCACCACTGTAATATCCAATGTTATTTACAATGTAGCAATCAATAATAGTCGAACTATCTGAAACATAGGCGCCTCCACCGAAATACCCAGTGTTATTTACAATATAGCAATCAATAATAGTCGAACTATTTGAAACATAGGCACCTCCTCCATAATTACCAGAAGAGTTACCTATGATGTGACAGTTGTTGATAGATGAATGATCTGTTATATACACTCCTCCTCCTGGTATGTCAGATGTGTTGTCCATGATATTACAATTGCTAACAATGGAAAATTCAGATGCATACAATCCACCACCATGACTCGCTGTATTTCCTGTGATTTCACAATTGTTGATAGAAGAATTGCTAGCATATACACCTCCTCCATTTCCATCTGTAGCATTATCCGTAATCAGACAATCGTTTACTATGGAATATCTCGCGAATATTCCACTGCTACCGTGGGTCGTATTATTGCCTATTATGTGACAATTAGTTACATTGGAATAGAATGCTCTTATACCGCCATTATGCATCGCACTATTAGAAGTTATTTGGCAATTATAGATTGTGGAATAACTTGCGTACACCCCTCCCCCATATCCATCATTATTATTATTGTTCGTGATTTTACAATTGCTGACAGTCGAATTCTCGGCGTCCACCCCTCCCCCTTGATAAAAGGTACCAAGTAAAGTATTGTACTGTATTAGACAATAGGATAGACACCCTTGTCCCTTTAACTTAACGCCAGCTCCATACCCTATTGTCAAGTATCCATGCTGTATTGTAAAACCATCCCAAATCGTTTCTGTATTAAAATTGTTGGGTTGATATAGTACCCTTCTTGCGGAATCTCCGTCTAGTATCGTTTCGTTCATTTCAAAATCTCTTAGTGTTAGATCAAAACTATCAGGTTCATTACCCGCAAAGCCACCATAAACATTCACTCCTTCCGTCATCACGAATGCGTTTTCGGCAGTTGCCGTCGTGTCTCCATAGTAAACACCTGCTGCCACCCAAACCACGGCATTGTTTGCCTGTGCTAATGTCTGTGCCGTGTCAATGGAAGAAGTGGCATTAGCCCAGCTGTCGCCGGAGTGTGTCCCTGCTCCCGTAGGAGTTACGTAGATGATTCCTTGATAGTTGGGCGTTTGGGCGAAAATGGTTGTCATGCCCATTAGGGCAATCGCAATAAAACTTAGAATCTTTTTCATACTCTTGTTTTTTTATGTTTGTACTAATTGGATTTCAATCTGTTATAAAACATTTCCGCTCTTCAATCACAAACACAAAAAATCCGTGAAACTTTTTTGTTCAAGTGGAGGCTCTGGTAAAACCCTAATGCAAACAAGAAAGCCCACGGATATAACCGTGAGCGTTTCGACTTTCTTGTGCATTAATTTGAGAAATTTACCAGATTTCCACTTGCTAAGAAAAGCGAAAACGCTTTATGTCAATATGTTATAATTTCAGTTTTTCTTTTTGATGTTCTTTGGGGGTTGGTGAAAAATTGGGGTTGATAATCTTATTGTTGTTACTCCATTTCGGAGAGGTATTGTTCGATTTGGCCTCTGAGAGGAGGGAGGTCGTTGATTACAACATCTAACACTCTGTCTGGGAGAATCTGATAATAATCGTGAACCAGTACATGACGCATACCTTCTATATTCTCCCAAACTGTTTGCGGGTGCGCGTCTTTGAAACTTGTGGATAACTTATAAACAGCTTCCCCGATGATTTCTATACTCTTGACAACACCGTAATACACCAATGCATCTTGCAACAAGTTGTCCAAATCTAAAGCAGGCATCCTATTTTGGATGCGGTCAATAGCTTCGAGGATATGAATAAGTCGTTCTTTGTCTCTAACTGGCTCTCTCATAAATCAAAATTTTATCATTATCAGCACTCTCAACCGCAAACGGTAAAAGAGTTCCTTCTTCAACGAGGTCAACCTCTCTGTTGAGCATTTTTTTCAATGCAACGTACATACTCGCGATTTTCATTAACCCGACAGTACTGTCAGTATCATCATATTTTACTAAAATATCCACATCACTGTCCTCCGTTTCCTCGCCACGTGCATACGAGCCAAAGATCCAAGCCTTCAACACAGGCTGGGTCTTGAAATACTCGCGTATGGTCTCAATCATTTCTGTGCTCATAATCGTCTTCTTTTGCAAAGGCAAAAATACATTTTTTATATATACAACCCGTAGGGGTGAATAATGATTCGCACCTACAAAAAAAAGGCGCCGCAACCGCGACGCCTTTTCCATAAAATGGAAAAGTGGAATACATCAGTACTACGGAATGTGTCTATCATTCTGTTTCTCACGGCGATGGCGGTGGTGGCCGAAGTCACCAACCAGCGAGAAATCATTTTCCTGAAGTGGGAGCACTGTGTGTAGGACTATGGTTGATGCCGGTGGAGGCACACTCTTGGGTGTCATTCTTTCCATGAGATGGCTAACTGCTCAAGGAGCACCGGAATAATGGCGCAGCAGTTGTTGTGCTTCCCAATTCTTACCATGACAAGGTTCTTGTCGGGGTTGACGTAAAGCACCTGGTTGCAGATGCCCAGTGCATAATAGCCGGAATGTTCTGGACGTATGTAGCCTTCGTAATTTATATTATACCAGTTGAAGTGATAGCCGATATTGGTGGAATCGAACTCTATTGTTTGACGTATCCATTCCTCGCTCACAATACGCTTGCCATCCCACATACCATTATGGAGATATAGACGGCCTATTTTGGCGAGGTCTGGCAGGGTGGTTGCTATGCCGCCGAAGCTGTGCGCTACGTCGTGTTCGCGGCTGTCGATGTTGATGAGTGCGGAATGCTCCATGCCGAGCGGTTTCCAAACTTTCTCGCTAAGATAGTCGGCATAACGCTTGCCTGAAGCCCGCTCGATGACAACACCGAGAATGGCCGTAGTCATGCTTTCATATCGGCGCTGGGTGCCAGGTTCGCAGCGGAATTTCAGCCCTTCTATCTGCTTCATAATGTCGTGTCCGTAATTCAACTTGGCCATCGCGTTAAGGTACTTCAACTCTTTCCAGCTGAATTCATATATGTCGTCGAAATCCAGTCCGCTCTTCATGTCGAGCAGATGGCGGATGGTCAGTTTCTGCCACATCGGGTCTTTCTTCTTCAACTCCGGCAGATAATTGGTAACGGGGTCGTCGATGCTGCGGATGTAGCCATCATCTACCGCGATACCGCACATTAGCGATGTGATGGACTTGGAAACGGAGAAGATAGTGGCCAAGCGGTCGGCAGAGAAATCACCACAATATTTTTCGTAAACGATGCTGTCATTATGGAGGATGAGCCATCCCTGCGTGGTACTTGCCGACGCCATCTCCTCCCCGAAGGGCTTGCTTTCGCAATGAGGCTGAGTGAAATGCAGTGTGTCAATCCAGTCGGCCCGTTTGCCGTATGGGAATTGGAATGTTTGCTTGCCGTTGGCTATCGTGTCGAGTTCGCGCTGCTCAAAACTGAAGATATTAGGACCGTTCTTGCCATCAGTCTTCAGTCCCCTTACAATCGCGCAAGAAGACATGGCCAATGCGATGATAGCGAGTGTCAGTATTTTGTTTAAGGCATTCATAGTATCGTTTATTGTTTTGAAAGAATTTGCAAAGGTACGTTTTTTTCATCCAGGCATTCTATTAAATCTTGTGTAATTGTTGCAACTGTTTTTCGTAATTTCCCGTAGGAAGGTTCCGCTCGTAAATCACAAACATAAAAAATCCGTGAACTTCATGTTTACAACCGAGGCTCTGGACGGACCTGTCACTACAAACAAGAAAGCCCACGGATATAACCGTGAGCGTTTCGACTTTCTTGTGCATTAATTTGAGAAATTTACCAGATTTCCACTTGCTAAGAAAAGCGAAAACGCTTTATGTCAATATGTTATAATTTCAGTTTTTCTTTTCGGTGTTTTTTGGTTTTTGGTGAAAAATATGGGGTTAATATGTTATTGTTCGTCTGCATCAGACAGCAATGATTTCATACAATCTATATAAGCAACCGCTTTTTCTCTCAATTCGACAACTTCAGATTGATCGCATAGTACAAAATCATCATAGTCGCCAGTTTGACGTCTTTCAAAGAGAGTAGTAAGGATTCTCCCTATTTCAATCCTTTGGAAACAAAATGCAGTCCTAACATGGTTTTTACCCCTGCGTGGGTTTGTGCTTGAATGCCATTCTTTAGCAGAATAGCGACAGTAGCATAGTAACAGGCATAGTACAATCTGTTGATGGCTCCATGATAAAGACTTTCTTTGATCATTAAATCAGCCTCTTGCATGGTTTCGTCAGCCCGTTTCATGCGATATGCAATCAGAGCATCTCTACTCTCTTTGTCCCACTGTTGTGTCATAATGCAATGCCCTCCCTCATAACATTAAGATAAAATGGTGTAACAAAAGGCCTGTTTTCCCAATCTTTTTTCAAATATATCTTAGGACTGATGTTAACTCCTGTTTCTATTTCGAGTAGCATTGCCTGGCCGCTGATTTTGAGTTCGCGGTCAACAGACTTTTTGTCGCCGGACAGCAGCACCAACAGGTCAATGTCACTGTCGGGACGGGCGTCGCCGCGGGCTTCACTGCCAAACAAAATGATTTCCGCATCCGGCTCGACAGAACGGATGGCCTGCTTGGCTTTTTCCACTATTTCCTTGCGATTCATAATTGTCTTCTTTTGCAAAGGCAAAGATACATTTTTTATATATACAACCCGTAGGGGCGAATAATGATTCACCCCTACAAAAAAAGGCGCCGCAACCGCGACGCCTTTCTCATATCCTACAGATCAGGAATTATTGTTTATCCATCTCTCTGTACTCGTTCACGATGTTCTTGACGTTGGCAGGAGCAAGTCGGCCATAGACTTTGCCGTCAACCAAGGCGACGGGAGCCAGACCGCAAGCGCCGACGCAGCGCAAGGAGGTGAGGGAGAAGAGACCGTCCTTGTCGGTTTCGCCGACAGGGATTTTGAGTTCGTTGGTGAATGCATCAAGAATCTTCTCGGCACCGCGAACGTAGCAGGCCGTGCCCATGCAGACAGACACCGGGTATTTACCCTTCGGCTGCATGGTGAAGAAGGAGTAGAAAGAGACCACGCCATAGACTTTGGCGGTCGGGATGTGCAGTCTCTCGGCAATCAACTCCTGGGCCTCGGCGGGGAGGTAGCCCAAGAAGTCCTGCGTTTGATGCAACACGTTAATCAATTCGCCAGGAGCATTATTGAAGCTGTCGCAGATCTCAATAATCTTGTCACTGACTTCTTTTTTCATTTTGATAATTATCTTATCCATAATGTTCTTTTTTAATTATTGATGAATGACTGCAACAGTATTATTTGTTTAAATCAACCTCAACTGTTGTCTGTTTGTCGAAATAGTGGGTATGCAGCAGTTCATGCGATTTGTGGCCGCAAGGCTCGCCCAGGAACTCCTTGTAGAGGGTTTGGATGGACGGGTTCTCGTGGGATTTACGAATCGGCATGTTCTTGTCTGCTTGGTAGATGGCTTCCCAACGGGCTTTGATGATGTCGCCGTTGCCGTGGTGCAGGGGCTGGCCACCGCCGTCGATACAGCCGCCAGGGCAGGCCATGATCTCGATGGCGTGGAAGTTGCACTTGCCAGCCTTGATGTCCTCTAACAGCTTGCGGGCATTCTTCAAGCCGTGTGCGATACCGATGTTGATCGGCAGGCCGTCGAAGTCGATGGTGGCGGAACGGATGCCTTCCAGACCGCGCAGTTCCTCGAAGTCGATTTTCGGACACTGTTTTCCGGTATAGACTTCGTAGGCGGTACGCACAGCAGCCTCGATCACGCCGCCGGTGGTGCCGAAGATGACGGCAGCGCCAGTGGATTCGCCGAGCGGGCTGTCGAACTCTTCCTCGGGAAGTTTCGTGAAGTCGATGTTGGCCTGTTTGATGAGGGCGGCCAGCTCGCGGGTGGTGATGGAGAAATCGACATCAGGATTGCCGTTCACCTTGAACTCGTCACGACCGCACTCGTACTTCTTGGCGAGGCAGGGCATCACAGAGATGCAGACCATGTCTTCGCGTTTGCAGTTGATCTTCTCGGCAAAATAGGTCTTGGCCATGGCGCCGAACATCTGTTGCGGGGACTTCGCGGTGGAGGGCAGTTCCTTCAGTTCCGGGAACTGGTGCTCGAAGAAGTTCACCCATGCCGGGCAGCAGGAGGTCAGGATAGGCAGCTTGACATCCTTGTCGCCACCGAGAAATCTCTTGAGGCGGCCGAGAAGCTCGGTACCCTCTTCCATGATGGTCAAGTCAGCACTCCAGTCGGTGTCGAACACATAGTCGAAGCCAAGGGCCTTGAGGGCGGCGGTGAGCTTGCCGGTCACGATGGAGCCGGGCTTCATGCCGAATTCCTCGCCGAGGGCCACGCGCACGGCGGGAGCCACTTGGACGACCGTCTTCTTGGAAGGATCCACGATGGAGCGGATGACCTTGGCGGTGTTATCGACTTCGGTGAGGGCGCCCACGGGGCAGACGGCCACACACTGTCCGCAGAACGTGCACGGGGAGTGGTCGAGGTGCTGGTTGAAGGCAGTGGAGACGACTGCCGGGAAGCCGCGCTCGATGGCGGAAAGGGCACCCACGGTCTGCATCTCGTTGCACATCATCTCACAGCGACGGCACATGACGCACTTGTTCATGTCGCGGATGATGGAGGGGGAAACCTCCAGTTGGTAGCTGGATTGGACGTGGTCGGGGCCGACGAACGGGTTGCTGCGGATGCCGAAGCGGATGGCGAGGGCTTGAAGCTCGCACTTGCCGCTCTTGGCGCACTGCAGACAGTCGTTCGGGTGGTCGGAGAGCATGAGCTCGAGCACCGTGCGGCGGGCGTTGATCACGCGCATCGAGTTGGTGCGGACGACCATGTCGGGCATACATTCGGTGACGCAAGCGGGAGCCAGGTTGCGGCGGCCGGCGACCTCCACGACGCAGAGACGGCATCCGCCGGGTCTGTTGTGGACATCCATGCCCTTGAATTCAAAGTGGCAAAGGGTGGGGATGGAGATACCCATCTGCTTTGCGGCGTTCAGAATCGTAGTACCTTTCGGCACTTCAACTTCTCTATTGTCTATTGTTAATTTAATTGTATCCATATTGTTCACCTTTCACTAAATAATACTGATTGCACCGAATTTACATTTCTCAATACACGTACCGCACTTGATACAGAGCTCTTGGTTGATTTCGTGAGGCATCTTGACCGTGCCCTTGATGGCGCCGACGGGGCAGTTGCGGGCGCAGGCCGTACAACCTTTACATTTTTCCGCGTCGATGACATACTGCTTGAGGGCCTTGCACTGGCCGGCAGGGCATTTCTTTTCGGTGACGTGGGCCACGTATTCGTCCCAGAAGTTGTCGATGGTGGACAACACGGGGTTCGGGGAGGTCTGGCCGAGGCCGCAGAGAGCCGTGTCCTTGATGACGTGGCTGAGGTTCTTCAGCAGGGCGAGGTCTTCCATGGTGCCGTTGCCCTTGGTGATGCGGTCGAGGATCTCGCTCAAGCGCTTGTTGCCGATACGGCACGGGGTGCACTTGCCGCAGGATTCCTCCACGGTGAAGTCGAGGTAGAACTTGGCGACGGAGACCATGCAGGAGGTCTCGTCCATGACAATCATACCGCCGGAGCCCATCATGGAGCCGGCTGCCACGAGGTTGTCGTAGTCGATCGGGGTGTCGAGGAACTTCTCGGTCAGACAGCCGCCGGAAGGACCGCCGGTCTGCACGGCTTTGAACTTCTTGCCGCCCTTGATGCCACCGCCGATTTCGTAGATGACTTCGCGAAGGGTGATGCCCATGGGCACCTCGATCAAACCGACGTTGTTGATTTGACCGGCCAATGCGAACACTTTCGTGCCTTTGGACTTCTCCGTGCCGATGGAGGAGAACCACTCCCAGCCCTTGTTGATGATGACGGGGATGTTGGCGTAGGTCTCGACGTTGTTCACGTTGGAGGGTTTCTTCATGTAACCGGAAACGGCCGGGAACGGGGGTTTGAAGGTGGGCTCGCCGCGCTGGCCTTCCATGGAGTGGATCAGGGCGGTTTCCTCACCGCAGACAAACGCGCCGGCGCCGTAGCGGAGGATGATGTCGAAATCGAAGTCCGTGCCAAAGATGTTCTTGCCGAGGAGGCCGTATTCACGGGCCTGCTCGATGGCGACTTGCAGGCGGTGGATAGCCAGCGGATATTCGGCGCGGATGTAAACCAGACCGATGGTGGCGCCGATACAGAAGCCGCCGATGGCCATGGCCTCGATGATGGAGTGCGGGTCGCCTTCCAGGATGGAACGATCCATGAACGCGCCGGGGTCACCCTCGTCGGCGTTACAGATGATGTACTTCTGGTCGGCGGAGTTCTTGGCGCAGAGCTCCCACTTCAGGCCGGTGGGGAAGCCGGCGCCGCCGCGGCCGCGCAAACCCGACTTCTTGATCAGGTCGATGGTGGCGGCGGGGTCGTTTTGCTCCAGAACGGAGGCGAGGGCCTTGTAACCGTCGCGGGCGATGTACTCGTCGATGTTCTCGGGATCGATGAAACCGCAGTTACGAAGGGCGATACGCATCTGTTTCTTGTAGAAGCCCATGTGCTTGGAGTCGGAGATGTGCTCCTTGTCCTCAGGGTTCTCATAGAGCAGACGGGTCACTTTTCTACCCTTGATGATATGCTCGTTGACGATTTCGAGGGCGTCTTCGGGCTTCACCTGGGTGTAGAACGTGTTATCGGGCAGAATCTTCACGATGGGGCCTTTTTCACAGAAGCCGAAGCAACCGGTGGTCACGACCTGCACATCGTCGGAAAGGTTCTTTTCTTTCAGGATTTGAACAAAATTCTCTCTGATTTTGGGGCTTTCTGAGGCCGTACATCCCGTACCGCCGCAGAGCAGAATGTGGTATTTATAATTTGCCATAACTGACCTCCTTACTGGTTATTTGTCGATTTTTTCGTAATTGACCGGAATGACGCCTTCCAGAATCTCGTCGTTCATGATGTACTTGGTGACGAGGTCCTGGCCTTTCTTGGTGTCCACGTGTCCGAAGACGATGGGATCGTGACCGGGTTTCTTCACTTCGACGGTCGGTTCGGCATAGCAGTAGCCCATGCAACCGGTTTGAGTGACAACAGCCTTGACGTTCTGCTTGCTGCATTCCTCAATGATGGCCTCCATGGTCTGTTTTGCGCCGGAGGCGATACCGCAGGTTGCCATGGCCACCTTGATTTGCACGAGGTTCTCGACGTTTTCGCCTTCCTCGCGCAGCTCAAGCTTGGACTGCAACTCTTCTCTCTTTTTCTTGAGATCTGCCAATGATTTTATTTTTTCCATACTATAAAATTTGGTAAGTTGATATTTTATTGTTTGCTTGTAAATTAGGACAAATTTTTGCACATAATTTTCGCGCGGCAAAGGTATAAAAAAAAGTGATATGGGACCATCAAAAAAAGTGGGGATTTTTCGGGGTAGGGTGATTGGTGATTAGTGAATTGTGATTGGTGATTAGTGATTGGTGATTGGTGATTCAAGTTTCGTATGTTTGTTTTCCAACGATATGTACCTCAGAAAAAAGCCTTTTCTTGCAAAGGTGTTGTCATTCCCGATGCCGAGACTCGCGTCCGCACACTGTTTCCGGCCACGGCACACTGTGCCGGGCGGGCGAATTCCCCTTCTGTTTAAGAAGGGAAATTGTGCTTCGGCCGCAGCTGTCCGCTGTGGCCGGGAACATTCTTCACGCACTTATTTTTCCTCTTTTTCTAACATGCGAAACTTGAATTACTAATTACTAATTTGTAATCGAACTATTTCCCGGAAGTGCGCTTCACGGCGTTCTCGAGGGTGGATTGCTTCACTATTTCAGACATATCGACGCCGGTGGCATCCGCCCTCTTCTTCTTGAAACAGAAAAGCTATTATCCAGGCTGCGACGGACTTCCGTGGCATTTCACCGGCTCCGTCGCTGCGCACTTCGAGGAGGTGCTGCGCGAGGCGGCGAAGTCGGCGGGGTGCGAGACCGGGGAGATCGCGGGGGACCCGATGGAGAGACTGATCGTCAAACAGAACCGACAATAGTTAACAGCCGACAACCAACAGCAAAAAATTGTATTTTTGCCGCCCTCAAAAAAAACTCGGAAAAAACGAACCTTCATGACGTGAAAATCACCCCCTCTAACCCTTACAGAATTGACATCCACCCACCTTATATTATTCGCCGCCAACCTGACCCTCATCGTCACCCATCTCTACGGATGGCTGCTGAAGTGGTTCTATCGTCCCAAGGCCTACGGGGAGCACTTCCACGAGCTGTTCCCGGCGCAACGGGTCGTGGGGACCACCTACCTCCTGCAGCTTTTCGAACTGCCCTACCTGCTGCAAATCGGCGACCCCGACGCACTGCTCTACGTCAACGCCTTCTCGCTGCTCTTCCTCTCCATCCAGTTGATCGTCATGAGCGAAATCTATTTCTTCCCAAAGCAGAAACATAGGCGACAATACCCCTTGCTTTATCTGCCGGCATTGATCGTGCTACTGCCCATGTTCTTACAGGCCGTTAAACTCATCTCCCTCCCCGAGGGCTGGCGTACTTGGGTCGTAGTAGCTGTGAGCATCCTCTTTGCCTTCTACTTCGGGCTTAATATCCACATGCTATGGAGAATAGAAAGGGCCGTGCAGCGTGCCAACGAGGAACAGTACGCCGACAGCGACGACTTCCCCGTACGCTTCGCAAATATCATCAAATGGATGCCCACTTTCGTCATCATATTGTTAGCCATCAACTTCTATGCCGACGATCCGTGGATGAAGTTTGCCCATGACATCTTCTTCATCTTCGCCAACGTCTGGTTCTGTATCTTAACCCTTAACCCTTGGCGAAAAGTCAATTCGGAATTCTCCATCCTGCATTCAGAATTGGAGACTCAAGAGTCGGAATTAGAAGAAGAAGATGATGATGACGATGATAACAACAATGAAAATGATAATGAAGAAGATAATGTCATTCCGGAATTGACGAAGCGAAACAGCGAAAATATCCATCTTTTGAGCGATGCCAAGCACGACGAACTGGCGCGCCGCCTCGAGAAGTTGCTCTCCGAGGACCACATCTTCACCGAACCGCACATCACCATCGACAGGCTCATCCAGCACCTCGGCACCAACACCAAGTACCTCGCCGAAGTGATTCGTCGCAGCGGCTACCAATCCTTCTACGACATGATCAGCCAGCACCGCGTGCGCTACGCCATCGCCCTCATCCATCAACATCCCGACGAACTTTTGGCCGACATCTCCGACCGTTGCGGCTTCTCCTCCCAAGCCTCCATGGCCAAAGCCTTCAAAGCACAGGGGAAGGAACCGCCGTCAAGGTACAGACTCACCGAACAGTAGGGGTGTCAGTCACATGGTGTCATCCTGGGTGGGGATTTGACAAAGGCAGATGTTATCGTAAAATCCGTTGTGTTTTCATATTCAGTTTCGCAGGTTTGGGAAAGCGGACATACGAAACTATCGTCACCAATCACTCTACTCATTCATTATTCACCAACTTCCAATATGTCAAAGAACGTCCGAAACCGTTTTGCAACTGATTTCGACGGCAAAGATACAACGGTGGGATTCGTGTAGGGTTTGGTGATGAGTATCACGAGTTCATCACACACCACACACATTGTGAATCAAGCAGTTACAAAGACAAAAAGATGAACATCAACAAAAACACCGTTTCTGATATACCGAAAACGGACAACCGGCAACCGGAATCAACACCCACCCAACACCCCCTTTCGCAAGCATATCGCAAGCATATCGCAAGTACTTCGCAAGCCTAAGCAAGCATTTTTGCTTGCCAACCCCTTGCGAAATGCTTGCGAAACCCTTGCGAAACCATTGCGAGACCCTTAACCGTGTGATTGCGTCAACAATACGTTATTGGCAGCAACAAGTTGTTTCCGAATATACAGATTGGAAAAAAGCCTGCGGAACTTGAATCCGTTGGTGTTTTCATATCCAGAGCGCTTTTTCCTCTAATGGGAAAAATTTTCCTCTGAACGGAAAAAGCCGTTCCTCTGGCGGAAAATTCCGGACAAGGAAAATCCGTTTGCCGAATAAATCCTACTTTTGTGGCCTCTATAATACGTTTGTACAATCGTAAAAGTATTCACCCTTATGACAACCAAACTGATCATCCTCATTGTTGTCGGCCTCCTTGTTTTCGGGGCCCTCGTCTATGTCATCGTCAAGGCATGGCGTTACCGCCGCAACCACCCTGACGAGGTCTATTGGCCCTACAACGGGCCTCTGCACAAGAAGAGAAAATCAAAGCCGGGCATCACAACCACACTGGTGGCGACACTCACCCTATCCACATTGATGTGGACGAACGGTTTGATGGCTCAGAGCGGGACTCCGGACGGCACCCGGGAGCACCCCTACCCCATCGGTGACATAAGCACCCTCATCTCTTTTGCACAATGCATCAACAATAATCAGCCTTTCGCATTCGAAGACGGCAAGTTCGTCTTCGATATAGACGGCAACATTCCGGCGGGCGGCGCGGACACCTACTTCGAGCAAACCGCCGACATCGATATGAACAGTGCCAATTGGAACATTCCTATTGGCATGCAAAACAAAGGATTCGAAGGCACTTACTTAGGCGGTGGACACAAGATCAAGCATCTGACGCTTACGGCCGCCAATCCGGCACTCTTTTGCCACTCCAAAGGCCATATTTCTGACCTTACCATCGAAAATCCCGTGTTCAACGGCACTTTTAACGACGGCGGGGCATTAGCCACCTACGTGATGGGCGGCACCATCGACAACTGTCACGTCACGGGCAACGACTTGGTGTTCAACGGCAAAGATTGTGGTGCCCTGATAGGTTGGGTAGGTCAGTTGTCCGATTATTTCAAAGCTGACAGTATCACGATTTCCAACTGTTCCAACCGTTGCCATATCACCTCCACATACCAACAATCGAACGCAAACGACCAGAACTCCGTGGCCGGCGTGGTGGCGGTCATCAACGCGCGGCACTACGTGGTGACCCGTTGCTTCAACACCGGCGACATCACTTCCACCTACAGGCCCAAGTTCCAAAACGACGAGCTCTGCTTCGCCGGTGTGGTCGGCAGAGGCCTTTTGCCCAACTATCCGTCTGAGATCACCTACTGCTACAACAGGGGCGACATCACCGCCCACTGCGGATACCTTGGCGGCGTGGCCGGCTTTTTCAACGACGAAGCCGGTATCAGCAACAGCACACGATGCGCCATCGACTACTGTTTCAACACCGGCAATATCACCGGCGAGTGCGTGTTGAATTCTGACAATCCGTCCGAACACGCCGATGCCGACTCCAGTCTCAATGTCTTCTCCCTCGGCGGTGTGGTGGCGCCCTGCAAGACCCCGACGCGTTACTGCTTCAACACCGGCAATGTCACATTGACGAAGCACCCGCACCCGAAGTTCAACATCTGGGGCGACCAGGGGGTGGCCGGCGTGGGCAGCAACGCCGAGCACTGCTTCAACGTGGGCGAAATCTACAACTACGAGGAGAGAAACGGCCGCGCGGCGGGCGTGGCTCGCGACACGGCGGATTCCTGTCTCAATGCTGCATGCGTCTATGACCGCAACCCCAAATACACTTTCTCCCCGCACAACATCGCCAGAATAATCATCGGAGATTGTTTCTCCGACGCCCAGATGTCTGTCGATGGACAGGACGGCAACCTCTACCCCACCTCGAAAATCATCGGCGAGTCCTTTTCTGGACAGCTCGGCGAAGACTGGATTTACGAGAAGGGCCGTTACCCGCGACTCAAGTGGACCGACACCTGCGATTGGGCCCGCGACATCGCCAAAGTGGCCTGCACCCCCATCATCCTGGCCGACAACGTCACCGACATCCACCATGTGAAAAACGGCATCAGGCTGACCGGCTGCGACAGCGGCGTGGTGTGGATAGCCCCCGAGGGCAACTGCCTGTTCGATGACCCGACGCTTGCCAACACAGCGTGCTCCAACAACGCCATCCAACCGGCATTGGCATTGCAGCCCTTGTGCGGCGATTTCGTCACCGTGGCGGCTACCCTGAACGGCGACACCATCAAGACCGTCACCTTGCTTCGCAGCGTGGCCATGCCCCACGACACCCTCACCGTCGATAACCTCGACGACCTGAAGACACTGCGCGACGGTGTCAACACCGGCAAAGCCTTCCCCTACAAAAGCTACGAACTGCCTCGCTACGCGGATGGGGTCACCTTCAAGCTGACCACCGACCTCGACATGCAAAGCGAGAGTCCTTGGGTGCCCATCGGCTCGGTCTTCAGCGGCAGCCGCTTCGCAGGTCATTTCCTCGGCGGCGGCCATACCATCGACAATCTCAGTCTCGATGATGCCACTCCTTATATCTACAAGAATGCCAATGTCGGCGGTCTTTTCGGAATGCTGAGCGGCGAGGTGCGCGACCTGACCTTCACCAACCTTCATGCGGATTCCACCACCATAGTGGCGGGAGCCGTCTGCGCCCTGATGAACGGCGCCACCATCGAAAACTGCATTGTCAAGGGGCATATCGAGACCTCCAGATCCAGCAACAACTACGCCATCAGCGGCACCGCCGGCCTGGCAGGCGCGTCGCTGACCACTCGCGGTCAAGACTTCAACTTCTTCATTTGTCGCGACACCATCCGCAACTGCGTCAACTATGCGGACATCATCACCCATGTCGGCCGCGGCGCCAACATCGCCTCCCATAGTGTCGGCGGCATTATCGGTCACGGCGGCGTGGTGATCGACTGCGCCAATGCGGGCGACATCTCCGGCGGCAGCGAATGCGGCTACATCGGCGGCATCGGCGGCGATATGACCAGTGCCCTGCGCTGCTTCAACACCGGCCGCGTCACCATCGCAGAGGCTCCCCAAGCTATAGACTACTTCGTCGGCGGCGTGGTGGGAAAGAACGGATGTGACAGCACCATCATGTACTGCTATAATGCCGGAACCGTCGATGGCAGTGACCGCAGTCCAGTCGGTGGCATCGTCGGCTATGGTGCCCCGCGATACTGCTACATGACCAACACGGTAACCGGCAGGGGCAAATATCTCGGCAGCATTGCGGGCACTGAAAATGCCTATACCCTACATTGCTATTACGACAAGCAGATGTCCCCCCTGGGTGGCGAGAATGGACAAGATGCTCCCGGACGATCCCTTGGTCTTGAGACCACCGGCATGCTGGGCTCTGCCCTTCAAAGTTCGTTGGGAGACACCGCAAACTGGATCTTCACCCCGGGACTATATCCCCAGCTTGCAATATCCGCTGATGTGGAGACACAGCACGCTGCGTCTCTACGGGCCCAACTATCTCGCGTTTCCGTCATGCCGGTCGTGCTGGGTTCCGGCCAAAACTGGATGTCCGCCCACGACAGCATTCCCCTCCGTGGCTGCGATGAACATCACTTCTGGACAAAGCTCCAAGGCTGTGTAACAGTTGACAGTTGCCATGTCACCGCCACGGATCGCGACATGGGGGTGATCGAACTTGCCGCCACCATCGACAGCGTCCCCTACCGTTTCGTCACGCTTAAGTTCAACATGGACGAGAAACACGCCCTCGTCATCAAAAACGCCGCGCAGTTCGACACCATGCGGATGGTCATCAACGAAGGTGGCTACTACAACTACAGCGACAGCACTTTCCACACAGCCATTCCTGCCAATGCCGACTCTACCGACTTCGTCGCCATTGACGACGGTGGCAACGAACGCTTCTTCAAGCTCATCACCGACATCGACATCAATGATATTAAGGAAGAGGGGCATGTCAGAGGATGGATTCCCGTCGGAGGATTCGCCGACGACTGTTGCGCCCTTTATAAAGGCAACCCCTTCAAGGGAACATTCGACGGCTGCGGCCACACCATCAGACATCTGACGTTCCAGCGGTATGACAACTTTCATCCCACGGATTTCTGCGACCATCACCAAGGCTTGTTCGGCACAGTGGATGGCGGCACGGTGAAGAACCTGCGCATCGCGCAAAGCGACACCACGTTGGGCAACAGCAGCGCGTTCCTCTGCAGTGTGAACAAAGGAGGCACCCTTTACCATTGCGAAATCGACTCCTGCACCTTGACCATCAAATACGGCGAGGCCTTTGAAAGACACGACCATGCCTTGCTTTGCGCCAAGAACGAAGGCGGCACCATCGACAGCTGCCAGGTGAAAAACAGTGAGATAGCCCCGGATTCGTCAAGCCTTGCATCCATTTCCAACATCGGTGGTGTTTGCGCACTCAACGACCGTGGCGTTGTCAGCCGCTGTATAGCCGAGCATCTCTCCATAAACGATCCTCGTCAGGGACAAGGAGCACTGCAGAGTGTGGGTGGCATCTGCGGAAAGAACTTCCATGGACAGCTGCAGTTTGGCACCATAAGAAACAGCCAGATCACCCTCAAAATGAATCTGCCGCACAAGTTTATCGGCGGCATCTGCGGTCTCAGCGGCTACGATCCCGACAAAGACACTGACGAACAAAGCTACGCCCATATTCCTTCTGTCATTAGTGATTGCAACAGCGATTCGACCATAATCAACGCCTACACTCATGGGGACAATGATAGCACCAAAAAGATAATGAATATCGGCGGCATTGTGGGTTCCTGCCAAGGACGCATCATCCAACTCGACCGATGCTCCACCATGGAAAACAGCCGCATTTTGGCTGTCGCCGACACCGTGGGCGGTATCTGCGGTCGCTTCTGCGGCGAAGGAGGCGAGAGTCTCTGTAATGCCTGTGGAAACAACGCTTCGGTGACGGGCAACGACTATGTGGGCGGCATTGTGGGGCTTATGAGTGGCGCCCAACTGTGCGTAGGCAGAAATCAGGGCGAGGTACGTTCTCTCATAGACTTCGAATATAACTCGGGCTACTATGCCGGCGGCATAGCGGGTGCCGTGGTGGGAGAATCCAGCCTCTTCGATTGCGACAACAGTGGCACTGTCGCAGCCGACTCAAGCTATGTGGGCGGCATTGCGGGTGCCTTGATGGGGGAGAGTAACTTATTCCTTTGCATAAACCACGGTGATGTCAGCGGTTTCAACCAAGTGGGTGGTTTGGCCGGCCTTATCCTAAAAGACGCCTGGTTCGAAGAGAGCTCTAACAACGGCCTTGTGAGAGGCATCGCCCAGGTGGGTGGATTGGTAGGCTATTTGAAAAGTTCCACGGGAAACAGATGTAGCGACTGCCACAACTATGCAGACACCATACACTTCTCCGCCATGGGCGGCGGTGTCTGCGGCTATGCCGAAGACACCACGATGCTTGAAGGCTGCTCCAGCGTGATGATTCTGCCATACGATACAATAATAAGAATACAGAATCTGGAAGAGCTCAGACTAATCCGCGACAATGTCAACAATGGCAGCAACAGCTACGAAGGCATAGTCATCGTGCTGGATTGGGACCTCAACTTGTATAATGGATGGATTCCCATCGGTACACCCGAACATCCTTTCCGCGGCACCTTCGACGGTCAAGACCATACCATCAATTTCGGTATCTACAACGAATCAACTGACTACCAGGGATTCTTCGGCTATATGCAAGGTACCGTCAAGAACGTCAATTTCACTCAATGCAGCGTCATCGGCCGCAACTATGTAGGCGTTATTGCAGGCTACTGCAACGGCACCATCTCGAACTGCTATTCCTATCGCGAGAAGGTGGAAGGTGAGAAATATGTCGGCGGTCTGGTCGGCATGGCCAGCTATTCGGAAATCCAGGACTGCTTCAACGGCAACAACATCGTTGGCGAGCAATACGTGAGCGGCATTGTGGGCGACTTCGCATCGTGCAAGAACGACAACTGCTATGACACAATGAAATATGATCTTTATGGCGGCAACGTGAGCCGCTGCTACAACTACGGCATGGTCAGAGCCACGGGCGACACCAGCCACGTGGGCGGCATCGCCGGCTACACCTCCTCCGAGGTGAAACATTGCTACAACAGCGGCATCGTCGATGGCAAAGACTTTGTGGGCGGCCTCTGCGGCCAGCTCGATGGCGACAACCTCCACCACTGCTACAACGCCGGCCATGTGTCCGCCACCGGCAACAACAAAGGAGCCGTATGTGGAAGTCTCAATTTACAAAACCTAATATACAATTGCTTTTACGACCGCCAAATGTGTACGGTGCAGGACAACAACGCCTCGGGCTACAACACGCTCAAGATGACGGGCACCGCCCTCCAAAATGTCTTCGGCACGGACTACTGGTCGTACCACGACAATGAATATCCCACTCTCAAAACGACTAAAAAAGACAGCACCTATTTCCGTATTTCGGTGAAGCCGTTGTTGCTCCCGGGCAATATGCCGGTGGACAAAGTCGTGCAGCCTTTCTGCGGCGTCACGGGGAATGCTCCTTACAGCCATGTTGAGTGGTCGCGATACGGGACAGCAACAAAAACAGTGGACACTATACATCTGGCCGACAAAGACAGCATTACGCTGCTCGGTTGCGGTGTGGATACGTTGAAAGTGAGCCATCCCGGCTATGGCTTCGAACGCCTGGTGCCGATTGTGGTAGCCGCAAAAGAGGCCACGGTGGAGACCGTGCACACATGCGGCAACAGCTACAAGTGGAACAAGAACAATAAGTATTATTACGAAACTGGATTCTACACCTGTGATACTTGCGCTAATAAACAGGCCTTGGACCTTACCATCACTCCTGTCACAATCACCTCAACACTTATCAATAGCACTTGCAAGACGATCCCTGACGGCGCAGTGCTTGCATCGGTGACAGGGGGGCCTGGCAACGGATTCCGCTACTTGTGGACAAATTCCCTCACGGGAGACACCATCAGCAACACACCTGCCCTCACGAACATAACAGCCGGCTATTATTCAGTGACCGTGACCGATTCGCTTTTCCCGACCTGTGAACAAACAAGTCCGCAACAATTGTCCTCATCTAACACGGTAGAATTGACCATCAAGAGTTGTGACGCAAGCAAAACCTACGACGGCACAGCGCTCACGGGCAACCGCTATGTGGTGACCGAGGAGGGCTTCGAACCCGATACCCTTCTCGCCGACAGCTTCGCCATCCTCGCCAACGGCGACACCCTGCGCGTCACGTTCGACAGTAACGCCGTCAATGCCGGAACATACGAGAACAAATTCACCTACAGCATCTCCAACGGCATCGACCACAGCTGCCACTACGATGTCGATACGATTTTCGGCACTCTCTCCATCACCCCGCGCCTTGCCACCATCACCGT
Organism: uncultured Bacteroidales bacterium; assembly: GCA_946186495.1. Lineage (GTDB taxonomy): Bacteria > Bacteroidota > Bacteroidia > Bacteroidales > WCHB1-69 > F23-D06. Next base: position 25,494 of record CAMHNQ010000020.1, on the reverse strand, counting down.
CAATGACACTAGCAAAACCTACGGAGATGAAGACCCCGTTTTCTCCGGTACCGTCAAAGGACTTGTCAACAGCGATAGCCTCGTAATCCACTATTTCAGGAGTTCCAACATAGAAACCGTGGGTAACCACCCCGACATACTGACCGCCGAGCTAAACGAAAACTATACGGTGACCATCGACTCGGGGGATCTCACCATCTCCTGCCGCGATCTCTTGAACAAAATTGACACTGCCAATTGGCCCGACGACATCGAGAACTGGAACGAATGCTATTCCCCATCCAACACCAACGCGCTGCCTTCTATCGACAGTATCAAAAAACTGATAATCAAGCAACTGATACTGGCCAACAACGACACGTTGCAACCCGATGCCTTCCAAGTGCTCGCAAAGGATTCGACGATATTGGCTAACGACTGCGATTGGAAGTGGGTACGCACCTATACCGTCAAGATTTCCAACCCCAACTTTTGCGATTCGACAAGCAGAGTCATTTACGTGAGCGGCGGCGACCAGTCGGCTCCTGTGCGCTCTATCAACGATCTTTGGAAATACGGCACATTATATCAGGATGCCTGCTTGGCCAGTTTCGACATAGACCATTTTTTCCCCCAAGACACGGATCTCTTCTACGACTGCAGCCAAATGACCATCACCCACAAGGACACCAACACCGGCGACGACCACTACGGATGGACGATCCGCCGTTCGTATGTGGTGACGGATGCCTGCGGCCATACCATTTACGATACCATCGAGGTCTCCGGCCGCGACCAGACGCCCCCTGTGGCTAGCAACCCCGAGGTTAAAAACAACACCCTATGGGCCGATTCTGCCCAGTGCCTCTGCGACAGCATCCGTACTATCCATGACATAGAGGAATTGACGACTATCTTCGGTATCAGCGACGCCTGCTCTGGCGAGGATGTCCGCCTGGTGAGTTCGTCGAAAACGCTGAAAACCGGCGAACACTGCGACTATACGGTGATCATCGCCTACGTGGTGGCCGATGCCTACGGCAACTCGACGACCATCTATCATGCGCAGTTCATCCAAGACACGATAGGGCCTACCTTCGATATCGTCCCCCATGACACGACCCTGTGCGTTGACCCTGACGGCAACTACGAAAACACCGTCACCCGTGTCGCAGACGAAATAACGGTTACGAATCTGCACGACAACTGCACGAAACTGCAGGAGAGTTTCAGTGTCCAAAGCTCAATAGATACTTCCCGCTTTAACATTCAACATCCTCGGGGGTATAGAATAACTCAGGGCGAATCTGACAATGGGGTGCGACACTACAAGCAACTCTGGACCGTGACCGACTCCTGTGGCAACACCACCTACGATTCGATCTCCATCCACGTTCGTCCTTTGCCGAAAATCACTCGAATCACCAACCGCGAACAAAGCATCATCTACGGCGATGCCATCACGAATGTGTGGATATATCATCAGTACTCCGACCTTTCCATAACGGGTTTGTCCGGCATCGGATTGGACTCGCTCGGATGCTCTGTAGAACATAAAAAAGACCAGAATAATAATGAATATGACAGAGTGTATGGCGATCCTGAATTCGCCGTCAACGCCACGTTTCTCGTTACGGCCAACAGCCACCAGGGATGGGGCTGCAGCTCTGTTGACAGCACCTTTAGCATCAATGTGGAACGGAGACCCATCGTCATCACCGCCACCGACGCCACCAAGAAGTACGACGGCACCCCGCTGACCTCGAACAACTACACCTGTACGACGGCCAATGACAAACCTGCCCTCGTCCATGAAGACGTTATTTCACGCTTGTCCTTCAGCGGCAGCCAGACCAATGTGGGTTCATGCACAAACTACATCGACAATGCAAGAATCACCGCCCCGAACGACACCACCATCGACAAGACCTCCAGCTATTGGATTGACTACCACGACGGGACGCTGACGGTAACGGTAAATGACACCCTCATCAAGGTTATCCCTGGCAGCGCAAGCAAGGTTTACGACGGTTTGCCGCTGACGAAGAATGAGCACGACGACTTCACCGTGACGGGCGTTCCCGAAGGCCTCACATGGACTGCCACCGCCGACGGCACGGTGACGAATGTAGTTCCTGGCGTGGGCGAGAAGGCCGTGAATGCGGTGACCTCGTTCCATATCTTCGACGCGAACAACAATGACGTGACCGCCTATTTCACCAATATTGACACAGATTCGACCGGCACGCTGACCATCACCCCGGTATCCGTCCTTGTCAACGCAGACGCGAAGAGCAAGGTCTATGGCGAGGCCGATCCGCCGCTCACTGTCACAATCACGGGCGTACTCGAAAACGACGATTTCATCCCGAACTACACCATCTCCCGCGAAACCGGCGACACAGTCGGTCAATACATCATCACGCCCACCGGTGCCATCGCCCAGGGCAACTATGCCGTTACCTACGACACGGCACTGTTCACCATCCTCTGCCGCAATATCGTGGAACCCGCCAATTGGCCTGCAAACCTCCCGAATCAGAACACCTGTTTCGGCAACGCGGACACGATTGGTCTGAAAGACGCCAGCGAGATCCAGACACTCTTTGCGAACTGCAACCCCGTCACGAATGCCAGTGAAATCACCGTGACCGAGCAGGACAACGCCACTGCGACCAGCGATTGCGAATGGACGTGGATCCGCATCTACGACATCTCGATTACCGGCGGTTGCGCTTCGACGACGAAAACGATGAGCGTCAGCGGCGGCGACAGTACAGCACCTGCCTTGACCGGCACCTGGCCCAATGATATTGAAAATGTGAACAGCTGCTTTGATGACACCCTGCAGAACCTGCTCTACACCAACACACAAGTCAAAGCCCTCTTCTCCGAATGCGGAAACTTCACCGTGGATAGCACCTTGAACATCTCCGGCAACAACTGTTTATGGACCATCACCAAGACTTACACCGTGAAAGATGCTTGTGGCAACATTTACCACACCCTCGATAACACACTGCCCAGCATGAGCGTCAGCGGCGGCGACCATACCGCACCTGCATTGACCGGCACTTGGCCCAATGATATTGAAAATGTGAACAGCTGTTTTAACGACACTCTGCAGAACCTGCTCTACACCAACGCACAAGTCAAAGCCCTCTTCTCCGAATGCGGAAACTTCACCGTGGACAGCAGCTTGACGACCACTGGCAACCACTGCGAGTGGACCGTCACGAAGACCTACACGGTGACGGACGCTTGTGGCAATATTTACCACACTGCCGACGAGGCGCTTCCGACTATGAGTGTCAGCGGCGGCGACCGGACCGCACCTATGTTGACCGGCAGTTGGCCCGACAACATCACGGAGCAGAACAACTGTCTCGCAAATGCCGACAATAGTGTTCTGAAAGACGAAGCTTATATCCAAGGGCTGTTTGAGGACTGTTCCGGCATCGTCACCGTCACCTTTGACGACGACACCACGGGCAACGACTGCGGTTGGACCATCACCCGCACCTACACCGTCGTGGATGGCTGTCAGAACACCTTGACTCCCGCCCCGACCATGAGTGTCAGCGGCAGCGACCAAACAGCACCTGTGTTGACCGGCAATTGGCCCGACAACATCACGGGGCAGAACAACTGTCTCCAGAGTGCCGACAAGAGCGGTCTGAAAGACGAATCTTATATTGAAACATTGTATGAGGATTGTTCCGGCATCGTCACCGTCACTTTTGACGACGACACTACGGGCAACGACTGCGAGTGGACCATTACCCGCACCTACACCGTGATGGACGGCTGTGGAAACGCGTTGGCCACCGCCCCCACTATGAGTGTCAGCGGCGGCAACCACCGCAAGCCGAGCTTTACCGTGCCGGCGGCTGCCACCATCTGTCCCAATACTGACGGCTCGTACAACATCGACCCGACAGTCACGGGCAATGTGTCGAATGTCTCCGAAGACTGCCATTCCGAGGCGCAGCTCAGCATCGACTATTCCGACAGCGAACCCGAACTCCTGACAAATGGACAACTCCGGATTATCAGAACTTGGACCGTGACCGACGCTTGCGGCAACGATTCCGTGCAAACGCAGGTGATCTTCATCAATCCTCTACCGGAGATTTCCGTCACGCCCGAGCTCCAGACGATTGTCCTTGAGGATCCCATCACTCCCGTAACCGTCACTAACCAATACTCCGAGCTAACCTCCCCCGCCCTCACCATCAACAACGTGGCCACCTCATTTGCGAATGCCGGTTTGCAGCTTCAATGGACATCCCAAGGGCTGCTGCAAGTCTCCGGAACGCCTGCCGATACGGGTACCTACAAGCTCCTCTTTACTGCCATCAGCGACCAGTTCCCGGTGTGCTATCCGAAGCAAGCAGAGGCCACCGTCATCGTCCGTTTGATGCAAGACACCGTGAAGGTTATCTCCGGTTCCGCCTCTAAAGCCTACGACGGCACCCCGCTCACCAACCACAACTATGTGGTCACCCTCGGCAACGACACCATTCCTGCCGACGAAGGCTCCAACGGACTGATCTTCAGCGTCCACTTCCACGACAAGCTCGTCATCACCCCCAATCCTGAGAGCACCCTCACCAACGCGGGCGACATCGCCAACGAGTTCACCTGCGTGCTGGACAATCCCGAGCATTACAAGGGTCTCAAGAAAGAATTCGGCACGCTGACGGTCAACAAGGCCACCCTCTCGATGTCGCTGGACACCGCGCGCGCCTATAACGGACATCCGTTTGTGGTGACCGCCGACCAGCTGCACATCACCGGTCTGGCTGAAACCGACACCATCACCGGCACCATCACCACCGAGAGCCACGTGGTGGGCACCTACACGTGTACTGAAGGCAGCTTCAACGCCTTCATCGAGAACGGCATCGCCGTGAAGAGCGGCTTCGCCATCAACCACGGTTTGGGCAACTACACGCCCGACTTCGATGTCACCCTGAACATCGACAACATCGACGAAAACTTTGAATGTCCCGCCGACCTCCACCTTGTGCTGAAAGAGGGCAACGCCGACACCATGCTGGTGTTCACCGACAGCGCCACCTTGGATCCGATGGTGGACAACATCGTCATCAGCAGCAACCTCAACAGTTTGAACCCGATCACGGCAGGCACGCACACCCTCGTCTGGACCCTCGCCGACGACCTCGGCAACGTCATGACCTCTTGCGAACAGACCGTGACGGTGGAATACTCTCCTTGCGAGGGTGTCACCTACCACGGCCACTTCTACGACGCCAAACGTATCGGCTACCAATGCTGGATGACCGAGAACCTTTGCAACGAGACCGACGCGGAAGGCCACCCGATTGCCAACCGCCACGCCTACAAGGAGATCCCCGAAAACCTCGACAAGTTCGGCTACCTCTACTCTTGGTACTCCGCGATGAATGTCCCCGAGGGCGACGACACTGCCATTCCTGCCGACTCTATCGGTGACAACGGACGGCCTTACGTGCAAGGCATCTGTCCCGACGGCTGGGCCGTGGGCGACCACCAAGACTTCTCCGTGCTCTTCGACACCGTCAACAACACCACCCTGCTGAAGGATGCCGGCGACGGCTACTGGCTGCCCGGATTCGGCGGCACGCTGCCCAACAGCGGCTTCAACGCCCGCGCCAACGGCCTCTTCAACAGCACGTCACAGCGTTTCGAAGACCTCCTCACAGGCGCCCATTTCTGGATACCCGAAAGCACGACCAGCACAGGCACCGTGAACAGCGCGGTGCTACAATATTATTGTAATGACGGTCTCTTCCAACAATACTCGAAAGGCGATTTGAAGGGAGTGCGGTGCATCCGCAAGGTAGCGCCGTAAACGTCGCCCATTTCGTATCCCCCCCTGTAGAGACGGTGTGCACACCGTCTCTACAATTTTATGCCTAATTGTCAAAAAAAAGCACCAAAACGACAAATATACATAAGTATATTTTTTTGAAAAATTATGTATATTTGCCGTTTGAGATAATTTAGGGCATTTTTTGGCTGTCACTAAAGCATTGATAGTCAAAAATTTGTATGTTGTTTATTAAAATTGAATAAAATTATTTGATATATGGACGTTAATGGTTTTTTAGTTCGACAGAAAACGATGCATCCATTGCAACGGCTGAAAGCACCCACTAAGAGAATCATTATTACCCTCGGGGCCATTCTCCTGCTTGTCGCAGGAGGGAATTATCGCGTGATGGCGCAAGACGGCGTCACCCCTCCGCTCCATCAACAAAAGAGCTGCAGCATCACCAAAGACGGGGCCGCCGTGGATTTCACGGTGACGGGCCGCATGCCTTCGCACGCGCGCGTGCGCGTGATCCCCGTGGAGCGCGATGACGAGGAGGGCAACCCCATGCTTGCCGCCTACGACATCACCCTCACCGACGAGCACAACCAGGAGTGGCAGCCCGCCTACGGGCAACCCGCCCAGGTGACCATCACCGATCCCGGTTTCGGCAACGGCAGAAAACTCGACATTTTCCACGAAACCGAAGAGGGCCGCGAATATGTGACCACCGTGGTCTCGGTGAACAACACCGTGACCTTCCCCGCCAAACACTTCTCCGTGTATGTGATCGGCACCCCCAACGGAAAGAACCGTATGGTGGTGGCCCTCGTCAGAACCCTGCATAATGACCACTACGAATCCCCGGATTCCCTTTGTTATGACACCCTTTACATGCTGGTGAAGCGTGCCGACACCATCCACAACGGCAAATTTCTGACGCGCCTTATCTATTCGCCAGGTGGCAAGGATGTGCCAAAAGGAACTCATTTCTTCGGTTGGTCCCGGAAAAGGAACTATACCGCCGCTGCTTCCGACCGTATGACCATCGATGTGGTGCGTGCGATTGTCTATGACAGTCTTAAGAACGGGCATGAGATTGAGCGAGATCTGGGCGACACGATGATGTTCTATGCGGTGTTGCTGAAAGCCCACAATATCTATTACCGCAGCCAGAGAAACGCCAGTGTCATCATTGGAGTGGAAGAGGTGTTGTATCTTCCCAACGACAGCCCTACACAAGACTATGTGGTCAACGAGTCGTATATTCCGACCGATGTCAATGCGAATTTTCAGGGCTGGCTACTATGGAAGGGTGATACGAATATTGTGGAGGGTGCGCAACCGAATGACGTGTATCCGAACGGTACGCCCATCAAAATCAAAGGGGATGTCACTTTTGTGGAAGATTTGGCCTACGGCTATTGGTTGGTGTTTGATGAGAACGGCAAAGGAGCTACCTATACGGCTCCCAAATTCCTCAAATCGAATGAAATTGAAGGGATTACGGGCGACACGCTGTCGGAAGCCCAGCCCGCGCCCCCCACCCGATTCGGCTACACTTTTGACGGATGGTACACTGATCCCGACTTTAACATCCCGTTCGAGTTCAAAGGCTACCTCAATCAAGACACCATTATCCACGCCAAATGGGCGGCCAAGGAAAATGCCTATTACACGATTATCGTATGGCGGCAGAATGTGGCTCGAAACGGGTATGACTTCGCGGAATCCTTCTCGCTTGAAGGCGACGTGGGCTATTCCATCGCAAGCCAGGCCATCGTCACAGGCAAGGAAGGCGATTTGGACTACGTGACCGTGAACGGGAAAAAGCTGGGCGGCATCAAGTGGGTTCTCAACGGTCAAGAGTCGGACCCCTATACAGGTTTCACACTTTCCACGGTAAATCCTATCGTGGACCAGGCGGTGACCACCGACGGCAAAGCAGTGGTCAACATCTATTTCGACCGCATGAAATACAAGGTGAAACTCTATGTGGTACGGACAAACGCCAACGGAACCGAGGCTTATACAGGAACAAGCATAGGCAGTTCCACACATCCGGAAGCACCTGGTTTGGGAAACGTGCAAAATGAATATCTTTTGGGAAACTGGAACTCCGGCAACATTGTTACCCTTAACGCGATCCCCCAAGTTTTCGGCAGCACACCCCTCAATTATGATTCCTGGGGTTCCTATCGCTTCTACTACTACCCGCTAACCGCCTATTATGGAGAGGACATCAGAGACCGATGGCCGACGCATAACAACATCACCGTCTCAGGGAGCAAATATGTCAGCTGGTTTTTGATGTCCACAGCAAAGGCTTTTGTTCCCGGAGAGAACGGGACGGGCAACGGCACTGGCGGAAACACCTTGAAAGGGGAGGTGCGTATTCTGGATGAACAAGTATTGGGCCGTCTGGACGATTCCACGGCCAATCTGCTGCTGGCCAGATATGCACCAACCTATTGCAATACGACTTTTTATATCTATTTTGCCGATTCCGACGGAACTTATCCCGACGAGCCATCGGACTCCATTCACACGAGAGCCGGACAGAACAACTATAATCTCCTGCAAGAAAAGGCTCCTTCATTTGACGGATACACCTATGATGCAAGCACTTTTACCGGACACAACGGTACTTCTTATTACATACTCAACTATCACTACCTTCGCAAATCCTACAGCATCACGTTCAGAGACGGAGTTTATCTGGACGGCAACGGAGACGAGTTGCAAAACAACAGCAGCAACACCCCTTTGCGCCTTTTAACAGGCGTGACACATGGTGCGAATATTGACAGTCTCAACTCCTACGTGCCGAAACTCCCGCAAAACGAGGTGGGATTTGTGTTCGACGGTTGGTATATGGACGAAGCTTGCACAAGAGAATACACTTTCGGCACCATGCCTATGGGCAATCTGGTGGTGTATGCCCGGTGGCGGCAGATACAGTACCGCGTTTTCTTGCACCCGCAGGCGGGCACGGATCCGAGTTTGAACTGGGGTAACGCCGCCCAGACCATGAACTTCCGTATCAGCTATGGCGGCAAAGTCAGCGCGCCCACGGGCCAGCGTGACCTGTACGAGTTCAGCGGTTGGTATCTCGACCCTGAGTACCAGAATCGTTTCTTCTCGGAGGTCACCGCCCTTACGGAACAATCCGTCTCCACTCCCTACATCAAAAATGCGGATATGACGGACTCGATGGACCGATGGGGAATCATTCATGATCCGGTTAACGGCACCGCCTTCAACAGCGATACTATCGGCAATAACGGAGGCGACCGCTTCTGGATTACCAAGAAGCTGGATCTGTATGCCCGTTGGCGGCACAAATTGGACGGTGCCGAAGGCGTGAAGGTGCAATACGTTTGCGACGAGTGCATTCCCAGCAGCATGCCTAAACAAGACACCAATCTCTATTTGGACAAATCGAAGATGGTGGCGGCACCTGCCGCGACCTCGGCTGCCCACAACAAGATTTTCGCTTATTGGGTGCTCCAAAACTGGAATTCTTTGGAGGGAGCCTTTGTGGACAGTCTGGATGCCAGTGGGAACCTCGTCTTAGTTTATCCTGGTGGCTCTTACACACTGCATCTGCCTTACGCCCAACGTAACCCAATCGGATCAGACAGTGCGGTTTATATCTATCGGCTTCGTGCAGAGTTGGAGTCGTTTGAGGACAACCACACGTTTATCGTCTGGTATCGCAACTGGGGAAAACCTGACGGGGACACGGTGCGCTACGACCTGCCCGACACGTTGACCATCAACAAGATGGTGCCGATCCCCTCTGCGGAGTCGGTCGGCACCCGCGAAGGCTACATCTACAAGGGCTGGCACAAAAAGGGCTATGGTCCTGAGGGCAGCGGCCAGGAATCCACTTTCGAAGACAGGCTGCTGGGCGACACCACCACGGTCAACAGTCTCTGGTACAATCCGGAAGACGGACAATACTACTCCAAAGACTACACCACCCTTGCCCCCGACAGCCTCGAATTCTACCGTGCCTACGGCGTCGGAGCCGACGAAGTGACCCCCTACGACTATTTCTATGCCGTTTGGGAACCGATTAAGTACACCGTCCAATTTGACAAAAACACGACTGATCCCAGCGTAACGGGGGATATGCCCGATCAGGTGTTCAAATACGGAGAGGAACAGGAGCTTTCCAAAATCGGATATGTTTACCAGTGTCACAAATTCTTGGGATGGTCTTTAACTCCCAACGGTGAAGTGGCCTTCACAGATCAGCAGGCGATTCTGAATCTCACTTCCAAAAGCGACAGCATCATAGACCTTTACGCCCAATGGAGGGAGGAGAGCCATGATCTGGTGGTCTCCCCCGACAGTGCCTCCTGTCTCACCCCCGGCAGCATCGATATCCAGCTCGACGGCGTCAGCATGCCCAACTACACCTACCGCGTGATCGGACTCGACACCACAACCATGCAATATAACGACACCGTCTGGCAGATGGTCAGTTCCGGAACGCACATCACCGTCCACCACCTCACCCACAGAGCCTACCGCGTGGAAGTTGTCACCGGCTCCGAATGCGTGGTGAGCAAAGACACCGCCGTGTTCCTCAACCCCGTGGAAATCACGTGGGATAATCCTATCGAAACCGTGTGCAGCGGTTCTCCGTTTGTGATCAAGCCCAGCTCGAACGACGATGTGAGATACTTGTGGGATGCCCCGGACAAAAAAGCCGCAGCTGTCGTCTCCCCCGACACGGCAAACGAAAACAATCCGCAAGAGTACATCTTGTGCACCATCACCAACAGCGCGGACTCTTCCGTCACCTACAACATCCACGCCATCCTCGGCAACTGCCAATTGGGCGATGTGCCGACGAAAATCGATGTCTCCACCGCCAACTACCCGCCCTTTGAAATCACAATCTCCGCCGCCACAGACACCCTGTGTGGCGGAACCCCTTTGGAGGTCACGGCGACGGTGAATGACAACATTTACAACAACAATTCCTATACACTAAACTGGGTGTTCAACGGAGAAACCGTTTCTTCCACCGTGACAGACCATAGTGCGACGGTCACGCACCAATTGACGATGCCCGACACCTGCAGAGGCGACTTCTCCGTGGAGGTCTATTACGCCGATGTGACAGAGTGCCACGTGAATGCGGTCAAGAAATTCAAGGTGCGCATCGCAGATTGGGATATACCGGCTAACCAGGCCTCTACCATCCATTGCGTAAAGGACACGGTGAGGCCACACACCATTAAGCCGAGCATTATGCCGGTTGTTCAAGATGGTTGCGGCAACACGCTGATTCCCACATTATACAACACGGTTGTGGAACCAGCCGATCTCACCTGCGACGGAACCGTTACCTACACGTACGAATATGAAGACTGTGAAGGCAAGGAAAAGTATTGGAGCTATGTCTATCACGTGGTGAAACAGGCTCCTGAAATCACGATTTCAAACCCTGTTCCCAATCCGATTCCTATCGGCACTTGCCGTTATCATATACCGGAGATCGGGTACACCCTTTCAGACTGTGACCCGACTTTGGTGACGGTGACGCAGACCCCTTCTTCCAGAGACCATATCCAACAGATTGACCATGATTCTGTGGTCACCATCACATTGACGGCCACCGACAAGTGCGGTCTTACCGCCACGGAGAGTGTCGATGTGACCATTCCGGCGCGCCCGACGGTGACCCCGACGGCCACTTGGCCTGATTTTTGCCTTGGTGGCTCTACACCCGTCACCACCACCGCAACAGGCACAAGCAGTGGTTCAACCATCACTTGGACGGTGGAACCTGCCACCGGATTGTTTACATACGCAGACGACACCACATTCAGTGCCACTGCCCACGGCACCTACACCCTTACGGCCACAGTGGTGGAAAACGGATGTCTGGCCACCGGCGAAACCTCCGTCACCGTGAAGCCCAGTGCCGAGCTAACGATCACGAACCAAAACCAAACCGTCTGTTTTGGGGCTTCCATCTCCAATGTTTACATTACGCTTCTCTATACCAACAACCTTGAGACTTCAGGTAACTTGCCCGCCGGGGTAACCCTCCACTCCGAAAACAATGGCTCTGTCATTTCAGGAACCCCCACGCAAGCAGGTGTTTTCAAGTATTATTTAACCGCTTCCAGCCTGGATCCCTCTTGCGGTGTCACCAAAGACAGTATCTCTATTGAGATCTTACCCTTTACGGAAGGAACGGTTTCCATCTCCGGCGACACCATGTTTTGTGAAGGCAAGAACACCACTCTTCACGTGGAGCCGAATGCCAAATCATACACGTGGGCGAATTCCAACGGCATTTTGCCCAACACCAAATCCTATCTGACGGTAATCGAGCCGGGAACCTATTCGGTGACGGTAACCGCCCTTGACGGCTGTATCAGCACCGGAACGCAAATAGTGACACGAAATCCGAGACCCGCCGTAACGCTTGAGTTGCCCTCTCCCATCTGTCCTGACGCTAATGTGCAACACTTGCATGCGAACATCACCTCGATAGACAAGGCTCCTTATAAATACTATTGGGACATTAACCAAGGAGCCTCGTTCAATGAAACGGAGTATCAGGCAGAGCCCACGGTCACCATGCCGATACGCTGCGAAACCACCATCTACACCGTCACGCTGATCTTGGAAGACAGCAGCGGGTGCCAAAAGACAGTTTCAGACACTATTTTGATGAAAAACGATCCCCCGACCATCAATAAATTGGTTGAATACGTGGATGTCTCATCAGATGGTGACTGTAAATACTACATACCCAACAGACAAGCCCTTGGCTCGCTGGTGGACATTTCGGGCAATTGCACCCCGGAAGGGAACCTGAATCCAAGCATCTACTGTCCGAGCGCACATGAAAACGGTTCCATCACGAGCACAGACAGCGTGACCATCACGGTGACGGATGCTTGCAACCAGAGCGCCAGCACGAAGATAGAGGTGCGGGTTCCGGAAGGTATGACTACCGTTGATAGAGACAGCCTGGTGTTGAACTCCTTTGAATGGGAGGGCGCCACCTACACGGAATCCACCACGGTGGAGAGCACCTCCTCCCATGTGAATAATACCTGTCGCGTGGAGAGAGTACACGTCACCGTGTTGCATACGAATAATCCCGACACCGCGATTTGTGAAAGTGGTACCGCCAATCTTGTCGTCAAAATGGAGCAGACAGTACGCCCCGCCGTGGGCGATGTGCTGTGTTTGAAAGGCACGGCGGCTCCATACGACACCTTGGTGCTCCGTCCCGACACCTTCTTGGCGCGAGCCACTGCAGATGCCCTCACGCCCATAGGGGTAGTCTTTTATGTGGATCCCAACGATGATCGTAAAGGAAAAGCGTTGGCGCTGGTGGATGCCTATTCGGAAGCCTGCGTATGGGCCGACAACAATAGTGTTAACGATGGTAATACTTTAAACAATTCCATCTACAAAGCGGCATACGACACGGATGGCTTTACCAACACCATCAAAATTTTGTCGTCTGCGAATAACAATAATGCACCGGCAGCCTATAATTGTTATCACTATGATCCCTTGACACAGACAACCGCAACATCCAATAAGGGTTGGTATTTGCCTGCTGCAGGTGAAGTGAGTATGTGGTTCGCTCAGCGGTTGGTAATCAACAAAACGTTGAAATCATTGACAACCTACTTGAATAGCAACAATTCTTCTCTTATTAGTGAAATACCTTTCGATAATGACAATAGCACTGAGAAAGGATACTGGACTTCAACAGATTTCGATGGCTCAAACGCAGATCATGTAAGTCAAGAAGGGGAAATCATAAAAACAAGCAAGACTTCGGTAGATAAAGCGCGAAATGTTCGTGCGGTTTGCTCATTTGACCTGAGTACAAACAACGCCTCTGCGCAGGTAGCTGTTCCCCATAATATCGGTGACATCATCACTTTCCGTGACGGTTCCCAAGGCGTGGTCTGCTATATTAACCCTGATAATCCTTATTCGGGTTGGGCTGTGGCATTGCAGGACCTTAACAACCCCAACAATGAGAAGAATAGCGGCAAAGTTATGCTATTGCCGGCTATGGATAGGAACAAATACCCATCAGTTGCGAAAAATGATACAGTAACATGGATTACATGGCAGACGTCAGATACTTATGTTGCACCTAATGGATATACAGGATATGGCAGAACCGAGTGGGAAAGTCAGCCAGGATATGCCAATGGAATGGTGAATACAGGAAAGCTACTTCGCGTAAACAATTCTCCTTTAGCAACCCTGAACATAGACACCAGCAACTATTGGTATATTCCCGACATGATGCAGCTACGGCAGTGGTACGCCCTTTTTCCAGTCATTAAAGATGTAGATGGTCTCAAGTTGCCGAATGCAAATTGGGGTGACGAATTTTATTGGTCAAGTACAGGTACGAAACAGTTGGCCGATTTTGGCTGTTTGTGGATTCCCAAAGGTTATCTTCAGTCAAAACGTGGAACAAATTCCTCTAATCAAGGCCACATCCGTCTCGTACGCGACTTCGATTTGAGTATCTCCTGGGATAATAACGCTGCCGCTTCCACCAATCGTTTAGCCGACACGATACAGGTCAGCCCTTCTGCCACCCAAAAATACTATGCCACCGTGAAATTCTGTGGATGGACGTTGCGTGACAGCGCAACGGTGACCGTGGTGACCAAGCCCGTAATCACGGCCAAGAACGGGACAGAGGTCAGAGACCTCGGCTGCAACCCGGCGACGATCCCGACCATGACGGTGGATAGCTTCACGGTGGAGGACAACAGCAAGCCGGATGCCAAGGTAACCCTGACCCGTAGAGACACAAGCGGCATCGAGCACTCCCGAACCTGGATGGCCACCTATCAGAACAAATGCGAGCAGAATGCCGACACGGTGCGCGTGACCTACCGATGGTGCGAATTGTCCGTGAAGGCCAAGGACTCCACCAAAGTCTTCGATGGAGAGGCCCTTCCGGCGACCTTCGTTTGCACACCGTCCGGCACCACCCCGACGGTTCGGTACAAGGTCCAAAACGCCGATGAATCCTGGCCGGATGAGTACACGACCGACATCCCCAGCATCACCCATGCAGGCTCGCTGACCTATCTGGTGGAAACCACCGTCGGCAGCTGCAACTGCACGGTAACCGACACGGCCACGCTGACCATCACGAAGCGTCCTGTGACATTCACCGCGACAAGCGAAGAAAAGTCTTACACCGGCAGCGAGATCACCATCAACAATTTGACGGTGAACAGCGGAGAAAATGCAGGCCTTGTGAACGGACACACGCATAACGCGACGTTCAGCGCAAGCGGCACAGAGGCAGGAGAGTACACCGGTACGATCACTGCGGCAAACAATGTGACGATCATGAGCGGCGATAACGACGTGACGGCAAGCTACGACATCTCGGTGGTGAACGGGAAGCTGACCATCACGAAGACCAATGCTGAATTCACCATCAGCTTGGCAAATGACGAGTATGTGTACAACGCGACAGCGCGGCATAACACGAAGACGGCCAGCAGCACAGCCACTACCGGCACCACCACATACAGCTACAGTTTCGAGCCAAACGGCACCTACGTTTCCGACCTGTCCAGCCTGACAAAAACGGACGTCGGCGAATATACGATCTACGTGAAGGGTGAAAACCCGAACTACGAAAAGGTGGCGATGACAACGTCAAAGTTGACCATCACGAAACGCCCTGTGACCTTCACCGCGACGGACGAAGTGAAGACTTACACGGGCAGCCTCATCACCATCAATAATTTGACGGTGAACAGTGGAGAGAACGAGGGTCTTGTTGATGGCCACACCCACAATGTGACGTTCAGCGCAAGCGGCACAGAGGCAGGAGAGTACACCGGCACGATCACTGCGGCGAGCGATGTGACGATCATGAGCGGCAACAACAACGTGACGGCAAACTACGACATCTCGGTGGAGAACGGCAAGCTGACCATCACGAAGACCAGTGATAACTTTACCATCAGTTTGGCAAATGACGAGTATGAATATGACGCGACAGCGCATCATAACACGAAGACTGCCAGCAGCACGGCGATTAGCGGCACCACCACCTACAGCTATAGTTTCGAGCAGAACGGCACCTACGTATCCGACCTGTCCAGTCTGACCAAGACGGAGGCCGGTGAGTACACCCTCTATGTGAAGGGTGTGAACCCGAACTATCTGAACGTGGCCACGACGACGGCGAAATTGACTATCACGAAGAAGGCCATCACCATCACGGCAGGCAGCGACACGAAAGTTTACAACGGATCGGCCCTGACAAAGAACTCTTTCACGAACACAGATTTGGCCAACGGCGACCAGATTGAGAACGTGACGGTGACCGGCAGTCAAACGCTGGTCGGCTCGAGCCACAATGATCCAAGCGCGGCGGTGATTAAGAATGCCAGCGGCGAGGACGTGACCTCCAGCTACGACGTCACCTACGTAAATGGCACCTTGGAGGTGACGCGGAAGGCGGTGACCCTCACGGCTAAGGGCGCGAACAAGCCCTATGACGGCACAGCACTGACGGAAGGCGACTTCACGGTCAGTGCCCTTGAATCGGGAGACGCACACACCTTCTCGGTGACAATGACATCCACCAGTACGATTACCCAACACGGCACGCAGCCAAACGTCATTGCGACGGTGGACGGTGTACAGGTGACGACAAACAATCCGACCGCTGTAGGCAACTACATGGTAACAACGGTGGACGGCTCTTTGACCATTTCCAAAAAGGCCATCACCATCACGGCAGACAACGCCTCGAAAATTTACGACGGCACAGCTCTGACAAAGAACTCTTTCACGAACACAGATTTAGCCTCCGGCGACCACATCGAGAGTGTGACCGTGACGGGCAGTCAGACAGTGGTGGGTTCGAGCCACAATGTTCCAAGCGCGGCGGTGATTAAGAATGCCAACAACGTGGACGTAACCTCCAGCTACGACATCGCTTACGCGAACGGCACTTTGGAGGTGACGCGGAAGGCAGTGACCATCACGGCAGGCAGCGACACGAAAGTTTACAACAGCTCGCCGCTGACAAAGAATTCCTACTCGAACACGCCGCTAGCTTCAGACGACCACATCGAGAGTGTGACCGTGACGGGCAGTCAGACAGTGGTAGGGTCGAGCAACAACGTTCCGAGCGTGGCGGTGATCAAGAACAGCAACGACGTGGATGTGACCTCCAGCTACAATATCAGCTACGTAAACGGCACCCTTGAGGTGACGCGAAAGGAGGTGACCATCACCGCCAACAGCGCTAACCAGACCTACGACGGCACAGCATTGACAGAGGGCGGCTTCACGGCCACAGCCCTTGAGACGGGAGACACGCACACCTTCGTGGTGGCAATGACCCCCACCAGCACTATCACCAACTACGGCACACAGCCGAACGTTATTGCAACGGTGGACGGCATGACGGTGACAACAGGCGCCCAAACTGAAGTGGGCAACTATTTGGTGACAACGATGAACGGCACCCTGACCATTTCCAAAAAGGCCATCACCATCACGGCAGACAACGCCTCGAAAGTTTACAACAGCTTGCCGCTGACGAAGAACACCTATACCAACACCGAAACGGATCTTGCCGAGGGGGATCACATCGAAAGCGTGACCGTGACCGGCAGCCAGACAGCGGCAGGCACGAGCGAAAACGTTCCAAGTGATGCAGTGATTCTCAATAGCAACAATGACAATGTGACCTCCAGCTACAACATCACCTACGTAAATGGCACCTTGGAGGTGACACGGAAGGCAGTGACCATCACCGCCCTCAACGCTAACAAGACCTTCGACGGTGCGGCATTGACGGAGGGCGGCTTCACGGCCACACCCCTTGAGCCCGAAGACACGCACACCTTCTTGGTGGCGATGACCTCCTCCAGCACTATCACCAACTACGGCACACAGCCGAACGTTATTGCAACGGTGGATGGCGAGACGGTGACGACAAACAATCCGACCGCTGTAGGCAACTACATGGTAACAACGGTGGACGGTTTATTGTCAATCTCCAAGAGGGATGTGACGGTGACAGCACAGAGCCATGTGTTTGCCTACGACGGCACCACAACCTTTACTTGGCCGCATTATAATGTTGACGGTCTGGTGGGCAGCGACGCCATCAACGCGGTGGTGACGGGCAGCATCACATTCCCGAGCGAGAGCCCGGTGACAAACGAGCTGACAAGCTACGAGTTCACTACTGGTACGCCCGGCAACTACAACGTGACGAAAAAGAACGGCGAACTGACGATGTCGAACGCGAGCAATGCCATCACCATCACCGCGGCCAGCCAAACTTGGACGTACGACGGTAACGCACATCAGAACGCGACCGTGACGATAACAGCAGGAGAGTTGATAGGGAATAACACATTGGTAGCTACTGCATCAGGCAGCGTGAGGAATGTGTCCGAAACGGCTGCCGGCAATAATCCAGTCTCGCAAGGCTACAAGGTGATGCACGGTAATGAAGATGTGACAGCAAACTACGCCATCACGACAGAGGCAGGAACACTGACCATCACAAAGAAGGCCATCACCATCACGGCAGGCAGCGGCGAAAAAGTTTATGACGGCACAGCCTTGACGAACAACTCCTATACGAACACGGATTTGGCCAACGGCGACTATATTGAGAGCGTGACGGTGACCGGCAGCCGGACAGCGGCGGGCACAAACCCAAACGTTCCAAGCGCGGCGGTGATTAAAAATGGCAGTGGCGAGGATGTGACCTCCAGCTACGACATCACCTACGTAAACGGCACCTTGAAGGTGAACCCGAAGGAGGTGACCATTACCGCCCTCGACGCTAACAAGACCTATGACGGCACGGCCCTCACGAAGGGCGGCTTCACGGTCAGTGCCCTTGAATCGGGAGACGCACACACCTTCTCGGTGACAATGACATCCACCAGTACGATCACCCAATACGGCACAAAGCCAAACGTCATTGCGACGGTGGACGGTGTACAGGTGACGACAAATAATCCGACCGCTGTAGGCAACTACATGGTAACAACGGTGGACGGCACTTTGACCATTTCCCAAATGGCCATCACCATCACGGCAGACAACGCCTTGAAAATTTACGACGGCACAGCTCTGACAAAGAACTCTTTCACGAACACAGATTTGGCTGACGGAGATGCCATTGTGAGCGTGACGGTGAACGGCAGTCAGACAGTGGTGGGTTCGAGCCACAATGTTCCAAGCGCGGCGGTGATTAAGAATGCCAACAACGTGGACGTAACCTCCAGCTACGACATCGCTTACGCGAACGGCACTTTGGAGGTGACGCGGAAGGCAGTGACCATCACGGCAGGCAGCGACACGAAAGTTTACAACAGCTCGCCGCTGACAAAGAATTCCTACTCGAACACGCCGCTAGCTTCAGACGACCACATCGAGAGTGTGACCGTGACGGGCAGTCAGACAGTGGTAGGGTCGAGCAACAACGTTCCGAGCGTGGCGGTGATCAAGAACAGCAACGACGTGGATGTGACCTCCAGCTACAATATCAGCTACGTAAACGGCACCCTTGAGGTGACGCGAAAGGAGGTGACCATCACCGCCAACAGCGCTAACCAGACCTACGACGGCACAGCATTGACAGAGGGCGGCTTCACGGCCACAGCCCTTGAGACGGGAGACACGCACACCTTCGTGGTGGCAATGACCCCCACCAGCACTATCACCAACTACGGCACACAGCCGAACGTTATTGCAACGGTGGACGGCATGACGGTGACAACAGGCGCCCAAACTGAAGTGGGCAACTATTTGGTGACAACGGCGACCGGTACCCTGACCATCCATCCGAAGCCCGTGACCCTGACCGCAAAGAGCCAAGAGTTTACCTACGACGGCACGGCACACAGCAACAACGGCTATAAGGTGGTCGGTCTGGTGGGCAGCGACTCCATCCACGCGGTGGTGACGGGCAGCATCACCTTCCCGACCCAGAGCCCGGTGACGAACACGCTGGCAAGCTACGAGTTCATAACGGGAGTTTCTGACAACTACATCGTGACGACGGCCAACGGCCAGCTGACGATGACGAAAGCCGAGGTGGCGATTACCATCACGGCAGCCAGCCAGGCGTGGACCTATGACGGCAATGCACACAGCAACAGCGCCGTCTCCGTGACAAGCGGAGCGCTTCTATCGGGCGACCAGTTGGTAGCATCTGCCTCGGGCAGCGTGACCAACGTATCCGAAACGGCTGATAGCAACAACATCGTCAATGAAGGTTATAAGATTATGCACGGCACGCAAGACGTGACGGAAAACTATGTGATTACGCCGGTGAATGGAAAGTTGACGATTAACCCGAAGGGGGCGACGGTAAAGGCTCAGAACAATACCTTCGTCTATTCGGGCACCGCACAGAGCTGGCCCCAGTATGTTGTCTCCGGCCTGGTCGGCAGCGATGCCATCACCGCGACGATAACCAGCAACATCACCTTCCCGAGCCAAAGTCCGGTGCCGAATGTGGTGGACAGCTACTCGTTCACGACAGGAACCGCCAGCAACTACACCGTCTCGTTAGAGCCCGGTCAACTGACAATGGTGAACGCCGCTGTGCCTATCACCATCACGGCGGCAAGCCAGGAGTGGACCTACGACGGTGCCGCACACAGCAACGACAGGGTAAAGGTGACGAGCGGTACCCTATTGACGGGCGACTCGCTGGTGGCGACCGCGACGGGCAGCGTGACCTCCGTAGCTGACAATGCCACAAGCAACAACCCGATTGCTCCCGGTTACAAGGTGATGCACGGCACGGAAGACGTGACAGCAAACTACGTATTCACGACTCAGTTCGGCAAGCTGACCATCAAGCCGAAGGCGGTGACGGTGACAGCAAACAGCGATGCTTTCACCTACGACGGCACCGCGCACAGCAACAACGGCTATGTTGTGAACGGTCTGGTGGGCAGCGACGCCATCAGCGCCGTGGTGACGGGCAGCATCACCTTCCCGAGCCAAAGTCCGGCAACAAACACTCTGACAAGCTACCAATTCACAGCCGGAACACCCGGCAACTACAGCGTCACAAAGGTGAACGGCCAGCTGACGATGACCCCCGCCAACGTACCCATCACCATCACGGCGGCAAGCGACAGCAAGATCTACGACGGCACTGCGCTGACCAACGCCACCGTCACGGTAACGAGCGGCAGCTTGCTGCCTGGCGACTCGCTGGTGGCGAACGCCAACGGCAGCGTGACGAATGTGGCCGATGTTACGACGGGCAACAACCCGGTTGCCCCAGGCTACAAGATCATGCACGGCACGCAGGACGTGACGGCGAACTACACGATCACCCGGACGGCCGGCACACTGGAAATCACCCCGAGAACCGTGACCGTGAGCGTTGCGGACAAAACAGTCGAATACAACGGCGCTCTGCAGAACGGCAACACCACCTGCACATTCGAAAACGTGGTGGCAGGCCAGACCGCGACGATCGGCTACACGGCGGCAAACGGCCTGATGCCATCGGAGACCCCATACAACAACAGCAGCTATGCCGACAACTTCATCGTGATGGCAGGAACAACGGATGTCACTTCGAACTATACCCTTACGGAACAGACCACGGGCAAATTGACCATCAAGAACCGCACCAACAAATACTCGATTACCGTGGTGGCCAAGAGCAACACCGGCAATGTGTATGATGGCTCGGTGAAGAGTGCATCGGGTTTCCAGACGCTTGTGTTCTCGTATAACAACAACCCCTTCACGGTGAGCGGTTTGACGACAAGCAACCCGAGCAGCGCGAATGTGTGCGAATTGGCGAACACCATCAGCGGAACTGCCGTGGTGAACGATGCCCAAGGAAACGATGTGACTTCACAGTTCAATGTCACCACACTAAACGGTGTCTTGGAAATTTTGAAACGTCCGGTTACGGTGAGCGTAGCCGACAAAACGGTTGACTACAACGGCAGCCTACAGTACGGCAGCACCGACTACACGTTCAGCAACGTGGTGAGCGGCCAAACCGCAACGATTGACTATCTGGCAGCCAACGGCACAACGGAATCCCCCACCCCGTATAACAACGGCAGCTATGGCAGCAACTTCAAAGTGATGTCGGGCGAGACCAATGTCACCTCGAACTACACACTTACCTTAATGAAGAAGGGCAAACTGAAAATCGACCCGGCGCCATTGACCGTGACCGCCAAAGATTCCACCAAGACCTACGACGGCATGGCACTGCAAGCCTCCTTCACGTTTGAATCGAACGAATCCCAGCCCTCCATCCTCTACAAGGTCAAGAACGGCGACACCTGGAGCGACTACACCACGGACCTCCCCAGCATCACCAATGCGGGTAGTTTGACCTATCTGGTGGAAGCCTCCATCGCCACCTACACGACGACTGACACGGCCACGCTGACCATCACCAAACGCGATGTGCACTTGACCTCCATGGACTCCACACGGATCTACAACGGTAACACTTTGAGATACGACAGTGTGAAGGTGACAGGCAACGGCTTCGTGAACGGGGAGGGAGCCACCTTCACGGTGACAGGCAGTCAATTGCTGCCGGGCTCTACCCCCAATGTGTTCGACTACACTTTGAATCCAGGCACTTTGGCTGACAATTACATAATTACCAAATCGTACGGCACGTTGCATGTGGACGAGCGTCCTGACTCTTTGCTCTATCCAATCACAGTCGTCTCCAACTCCAATCCCGTTGCCACTGGACTTCCGATCTTCTATGACGGTCTGAAGCACTCCGCCTCCGACTTTGTGACGCTGACCTTCACCACGGAGGATGGACATCCTTATACCGTAACGGGGCTCACCGCCAACGTGTCGGGTTTCGATGCCGGCACCTACCCGAACACGATTCATGGCAATCCGACGGTCTTGGACGAGCATGGCCACGATGTGACCGACCAGTTCTACACAGAGCTTGTGAAAGGCACTTTGGTGATACGCAAACGTCCGGTCACCATCACAGTACCCAGTGAACATGCCACCATGATGTACAACGGCGACTCCTTGAAGGTGGATTTCGAGAACATTGACATCACCACGCTTGCTGACCGCGACACGCTCAAGAGCGGTTACGTCATCTCGGAAGGTTACACGGCAGGCACTTACCATTGTAACGACGGCTTCTTTATGGCAACCGACATGACGGGAGTGGCCAGCCAGCACAACTTCAGCATCATCCATGGTGCCAGCGATGAGTACTCGGCCGGAAACAGCATGACCAATTACAGACCGAAATTCCAGGTGACGCTCACCATCACGAAACGTCCGCTCGAAATCACCGCCTCCAGTGCGGAGAAGGTGTATGACGGCGCCCCGCTGACGCTGACGGAGAGCGACTACACCCTGACCAGCGGCACCACCATCGCACCCTCCGACACGCTGATGATCACCCGCAGCGGTGCACAGGCTTGCGTGGGTGAGAGCGCCAACCACATCACCTCGGTGACGATTCTGCACAAAGGCGATTGGGTGGATGTCACCTCCAGCTACAACATCACAACGGTGGACGGTCTGCTCAAGGTGACCGCCGAGAGCACTGGCCTCACCTGTCCGGAGACGCTCACCATCACCCTGGCCGAAGGCACCTACGACACGCTGGTGCCGCAATCGCTGCTCGGCACGCCCTCTCACGACCTGCTGTACGCAGGTGTTGCCTCCGTCTCCAACGATCTTGACGAGCAAAATCCGCTGACCGTTGGCACGCACACCATCAAGTGGATTCTTTACGACACTTGCCACACCGCGATGGATTCCTGCTACCAGACGGTCGTGGTGAACTTCTCTCCTTGCGAGGGTGTCACCTACCACGGCCACTTCTACGATGCCAAACGTATCGGCTACCAGTGCTGGATGACCGAGAACCTTCGCAACGAGACCGACGCGGAAGGCCTCCCGATTGCCAACCGCCACGCCTACAAGGAGATCCCCGAAAACCTCGACAAGTTCGGCTACCTCTACTCTTGGTACTCCGCGATGAATGTCCCCGAGGGCGACGACACTGCCATTCCTGCCGACTCTATCGGTGACAACGGACGGCCTTACGTGCAAGGCATCTGTCCCGACGGCTGGGCCGTGGGCGACCACCAAGACTTCTCCGTGCTCTTCGACACCGTCAACAACACCACCCTGCTGAAGGATGCCGGCGACGGCTACTGGCTGCCTGAATTCGGCGGCACGCTGCCCAACTCCGGCTTCAACGCCCGCGCCAACGGCCTCTTCAACAGCGCGGCACACCGCTTCGAAGACCTCCTCACCGGCGCCCACTTCTGGATGCCCGAAACCGGCACCGCCGACGGCACCGCCGCCAACGCCGTCCTCCAGTACTACTGCAGCGACGGGCTCTTCCAACAGAACCCGAAAGGCGATTTGAAGGGCGTGCGCTGTATCCGGAAAGTCGCCCCGTAAATGAGATTGACGATCTACTGTCGATTTACCAAACAAAAAGAGGGTGTGTCAAAAGTGGCGCGCCCTCTTTTTTTTGCAAAAAAGCCCTAACATTGGCGGGTTAGGGCTTTGCCGTGTCAAAGATTTTTGTATCTTTGCACCATAACTAAAGAGATGGCAAAAATACAATTTAAATCGTATCCTCAAGGGCAGACAGTGCTTTTTCCTTCGGATTTGGGCGAGAACATCCCCGAGAACGACCCAGTGCGCATCGTCAGCCGCATAGTTGACGGCCTGAACATAGACTCGCTGATAGAGACTTACGAGGCGTTCGGCTGTCCCCCGTATCATCCCCGCATGCTGCTGAAGGTGGTGTTCTACGCGTACATGAACAACACATACTCGTGCCGCCGCATAGAGAGCGCTATGCTCCGTGACATATACTACATGTGGCTGTCAGGCAACGAGCACCCTTCGTACAGCACGATTAACCGCTTCCGCAGCGGGCACGTGAAAGACCAGATCAACGGACTGTTCGTCCAGGTTGTGGAGCATTTGGTGGAGGAGGGGGTGCTGAGCCTTGACGTGCAGTACATCGACGGCACGAAGGTGGAGTCCGTGGCCAACAAGTACACGTTCGTGTGGCGCAAGACGGTGGAGCGGAACAAGGCGAAGCTGGAGAAGAAAATCCTCGGCGTGCTGCAGCAGATAGAGGAGGGCATCGCCCAGGACAACAGCGAGGGACAGTCATCCGAACCCGTCGCCATTGACTCGGCCTCCCTGCAGGACATCGTGGAGAAAATCAACGCGGAGAACGCCAAGATGCCGGAGAGCACGAAAGAGGAGAAACAGGCGAAAAGGGAGCGGGAGAAAGTGGCCAGGGAGTTGGGCAAGATGCAGGAGAAGCAGGCCGAGTCCCTCCAGATACTTGTCCCGTTGTGCGTCATAGTCAGCCTTCCCGTTGTGTGAGTTTCCGTCAATCTCTATTACGAGTGCGAGCCTTTTCACGAAAAAGTCAACGATATAGTTGCCGATGACCTTTTGTCTGTCAAAATCAAGGCCGTGGAACATTTTCTTGCGCACTTGTTTCCAGAACGCAATCTCGGCCATGTTGCCGGTTCTGCGATTTTCACGCGCATAGGCTAACAACTCTCTGTTTTCCGGGAGGTTGTGAACATAATGGTCTTTGATTCGTATATTGTTGATGAGGGTCATTTTTCACAAGGAATTCT
>CAMHNQ010000019.1 GCA_946186495.1 uncultured Bacteroidales bacterium | reverse complement strand
AGGGCGAAATGAAGCGTCACTGGCATTCCTGGCGTGAAGATGCCATCAGAAAAGGGAAAAACATGGCGGTATGAACGAGAAAATGTATCTTTGCCGTGGCAAACCAAAACGACGGCGACAACGTCGGAGCGAACTAACATGTTTGTTTTCAGTTCATTGGGGCATCGAGCCCCAATGAACTGAGGCAAACCAAAAGCTCAGGCTCTGCCTGGAGTAAACTAAAAACAGTCGAAAGAGAACACGACTGTCAACAAAAAACAGTCGTATATTATTAACCTGTCAACTTGGTTCAGTCGTAAGGCTCAAAAGTGACAACCAAAATCAGCAAATCACAGTTCTTCGATGATTTATCGAAGAACTATCGAAGAAATATCGAAGAACTATCGAAGAAATGAGGACTCAATTCGCTGGCAGATGTATGCCAAAGGTATGGCAACTGCTTGCCAACTGCTCCGCAGCGGCGAATCATCCCATTCCCCCGCCCGCGGACTTTCCCCGCGTCGCGACCCCTCGACACTGTACGCCACACCGATGCCCGCGAGGTGGGCGCGGAGTGGCTGTGCAAGCAGGCCCGCGAAATCTACTGGAAGCTCGGCTACAAGGAGGCTCCGTTCAGGAAAATGAAAATCTGTAGGTCACAGCGGCCTCCCGACTGAAACGCCAATCCCCACTAACAGGGGAAGTGCGCCTTGGCGGGGGTGAAAGTTGGGTTAAGGTTTAAGGTTTATGGTTTATGGTTTATGGTTTAGGGGTTTGCTAACTACTAATTTCCTCCGTAAAGTTGCAGCAGCTGCACCTGATACAAAAATTCGCACTTCGCCTGTGCGAGATTAGAGGCGGCTTGCAGGTAGTTGCTCTTGGCTTCGTTGAATGATGTCCCTGTGGATTTCCCATTCTCGTACAGAGCCGTTTCAAGGTCGAAGGCCTCCTTCGCGCTGGCCTCCGCCACCTGGCTGCTGGCGTACTTCTCCTTCGCGGCAACAGCATTGAAATAAGCCTGCTGAATCTCTTTGTACAGACTCTTTTTGACATTCTCGGTCTGAATCTGCTGGCTTTCGAGCTGCAGCTTGGCCATCCGCACGTTGTTGCGGGTCTCCAAGCGGTCGAAGATCGGCACGTTGAGCGAGATGCCCACATACGGGCTGAAGTTGTCGCGCAGCTGCGCCCCGAAACCTTTGCCCGGATAGCCCAACAGCGCGTAGTAGTCGGTGACGAGCCCGCCGCTCATGGATAGGGTAGGGTACCATCCGGCCTTCGCCAGGGCGATGTTAGTCTTCGCGTAGTCGGTGCGGATCTCCTCGGCTTTCACGGCCGCGCGGTTGCCCAGCGCCTGCTGGTAGATCTGCTCGGGTGACGGCAAAACGGCGGGCAAAGCATCGTCAAGTTCCGGCTTCGCAACTACGAACCCCTCCGGACTCTCCAACTCCAACAGCTGGGTCATATCCAACGTGGCGGAAACCAGACTGTTGTGCGCCTGCGTGTAGGTAAGACGGCTCTGCGCCAGACTGGACTTCCTTGCAGAGACCTCCGCCGGGCCGATCTTGCCGAGCTCGTTCAGGGCAGTCAGCCGCTCCACCTGCGCGGAGTCGATGGCGATCTGCAGCTTCGCGACCTCGCAGACCTCTATCTGGTAGAGAATCTGCATGTAGGCCTGCGTCACCGCGATGCGGATGTCCTCCTTGGCCTTGTCGCAGTCGGCGGTGGCGGCCTCTAAGTTCAGCTTCCCCATCTCGATGCTGTTCTTGACCCGCAATCCCGTGAAGAGGTTCATGCTTCCCCCGATGCCGAAGGAGGTGTTGGCGGTGTTGGAGCTGACGTAGGTGTTGTCCTCCGAGAGTCCCCTCCCGAAGGAGAAACTCTGCGACGCGCTTCCCTGCACAGTCGGCCACACACTGTTCTTGGCCGTGTTCAGCTCGACCTCCCGCTGCGACTTCATCAGCTCGCTCTGCTTGACCGTCAGGTTGTGGTCGAGAGCGTACTGCACGCAGGCATCGAGGGTCCAGGGGGAGGATTGGGCACTTTGACCGTACACCACGATGGACAGGCACATCATCACTGCGGTCAGGGTCAAGCCCCACAGTGCGCTGCGCTTGTGTGGGGTTATTAGCGCTTCGCGTGTCTTGCCCCTCCGGGGCTGCTCAAGGAATATGTTTTGACACCCCCCTGCCATGGTGCTTCGATCGTATTTTTCGTCTTTCATCGCATTATAAATTATGCATTATGCATTATGAATTATGAATTATCTTCGTGCCCCGCACCTTCTCGCCTTCCTTCAACCCGCTGGTCACCACGATGTTGAGGCCGTCGCTGAGACCGGTGGTGATGGCACGGCGTTCGTAGGAGGCGCCGTTCTTGACATAGACGAAGGTGGAGTCGCCGGAGAACTCGAGGGCGCTCTCGGGGATGGCGAGGACGTGCTCGGCACTCTCTAACACGAGCTCCGCATTGGCGCTGTAGCCAGAGCGGATCTTGTTGTCGCTCTGCGGCTTGACGGCGGCACGGATCTCGAACTGGTTGGCGCCGTTGTTCTGCACAGCCTTCGGGGAGATGTACTCTAACACGGCGTCGAAACTGTAGTCCTGCAACGCCCCGATGGTGATCTTCAACGGGGTGCCCTCGCGCAACGTGCCGACTTCCGTTTCATCGACGTTTCCCTTGAAGATCAGGTCGTTCATGTCGGCGACGGTGGCGACCGTGGTACCGTCGTTCAGGGTGTTGGCCTGGATGACGGAGTTACCCACCTTGACGGGAATGTCGAGGATCAAGCCCGAGATGGTGGAGCGGATGAGCGTGGAGCTGGACTTGGCGTTGCTGGAGGAGACGCCGTCGCGGATAATCTCCAGCGCGTCCTGCGCCGCCGACTTCTCCTCGCGGGCCTGCTGCAACGCCTGCGTCACCTGCTCGAACTCCTCGTTGCTGACCAACTTTTTGTCGTACAGGGCTTTCTCGCGGTCGTAGTTGGCCTTGGCCTGGTTGTAGTTGATGTCGGCCAAGCGCACACGGCTCTGCGCCGCACTCAGCGAGTTCATGTCGGGGATGACCTTGAGCTTGGCGATGACCTCGTTCTCCTTCACCTCCTGACCGGCCTCCTTGTACAGCTCAGCGATGATGCCGTTGATCTGCGGTTTAACCGCCACTTCATTTCGCGGCCCTATCTGTCCGGTTATCAGCGTTTTCCGACTGATATCCATATACGCTACCTCGTACTCGTTGAAGACCTCCTTCTCGGGTCTCGACTTCTTGAAGAGGAACACGAAGGTTCCGATGAAGATCAGGGCGATTAATCCAAAAATCAAATACTTAATACCTTTTTTCATATCAATGTTTATTATCTCATTCGTCTTTTATCTATCATTCTGCTACCGAGCTCTTGCCCCTTTTGCTACCAAGCTCTTGCCCCTCCGGGGCTGCTCAAGGAAGATATTATTCATAATTCATAATTCATAATTCATAATTCTAAATTCTACATTCTACATTTTATTCGTCTCGCATTGCATCCACGGGTTTGATGTGCATGGCGCGGTAGGCGGGGGCGATGCCTGCGAGGAGTCCGAGGAGCATCAACAGGAACAGGGCCGTGACGGCCGTGCTGAACTGGATCTGGAATACGGCCTGGTGCTTGGTAATGACCTCGAAGAGATTGAGCAGCAGCACGGAGAAGACGATGCCGGACATGCCCGCGACGGTGGTGAGGACGATGCCCTCGAGGATGATCTGCGTGAGGATGTCGCGCGGCGTGGCCCCGATGGCCCGGCGAATGCCGATTTCCACGGTCCGCTCGCGCACGACCACCAACATGATGTTGCTCACCCCGATGGCTCCAGCCAACAAGGTGCCGATACCTACCAACCAGATCAGGAAGTTGATGCCCTTGAAAAGGTTGTCGATGATGCTGAACATCACCTCCATGTTGAGCAGTGTCATGGCCTCCTTGTCATCGGGGGCGATATAGTGCTGACGGGCAATCACTTGCCGTACTCTTCCCTCCAATTCGTTCATGTTGACCCCAGGGCCTCCCACGGTACAGATCACTCCCACTATGTCGCCGCTGTTCATGATGTCGCTCATCACCGTGAAAGGTATGGTGATCTCGTCCGCGCTGTTGCCCCAGAGGTTGATGTTGGAGGTACAGACATCCACGCCAATGACTTGATAGTAAATCCCTCCCACGCAGATGTACTGTCCGCAAGGATCGTCGCCATCAGGGAACAGTGTCTTCCAGACACGCTCACCGATAACGCAGACTTTCCGCTTGTGCATCACATCGACTTGGTTGAGATAACGCCCGAACTTCATTGTGGGCGCCTGCACCTTGACGTAGTCGGCCTCCACTTCTTTGACGGAGCAGCTGGCGTTGTGTTCGTCGCGGGTGGCAGTACGTCCCCACTCAGGCAGCAACGGGGTAACGACCTCCAATTCGGGCACCATGGCCTTCAACCGTTCGATGTCTTTGTATCGCAAGTTCCAGCTCCGACCTTCTTTGAACCCCTTGTACGGCTTTGTGGTCTCATCCGCCGCAATGATGACCGAATTCGTGGCGAATCCCTCGAAGTTCTTCTCCAGCAGCTGTTTAAGACCATTACCGCCACCGATGAGGAACAACAGCATGAACAGTCCCCAGAAGATGCCGAAGCCCGTGAGGAAACTGCGCCGCTTGTTCCGCGTCAGCGCGTCGAGGATTTCCCGGTATGTGTCGGTGTCGAATCTCATTTCTTTTAATTAGTAATTTAATTTTCCTATGCTTGATTTGCAATTTGTATCTCAGAAAAACGCTCTTGTTGCCAATATCTAACTGTTGGCGATGCCGACACTCTCGTTTGCACACTATTTCTGACCACGGTACGCCGTGCCGGCGCGGGAAATTCCCCTTCTGTTTCAGAAGGGGTGCCCGAAGGGCGGCGTAGTAATATGGATATCAGAATTCCTTCTGTGGTCAGAACTTTCTTCACATTTTTGTTTTTTCTTCTTGTTTTTAACATACGATACTTCAGTTAGTAATGGAAACTTAGCAGTTGACATTGATAGTACAAATCACAAGTCATAAGTCATAAGTCACAAATCTCACGTCTCGTTCAACGCTTCAATCGGGCGGATGCGGGCGGCTTTCATCGCGGGGGAGATGCCGGCGAGGGTGCCCGCGATGACCAGCAGGATGGTGACGCCGACGGAGATGCCGAGCCCGACGGTCGGGTTGACGAACAGCCGGACGGTCTCGCCGAAGAACTCCACCGACGACTGCCCCACGGTCATCTTCATCACCTCGCAGGCCACCATACCGAGGAACATCCCGATATAGCCGAACAGCGCGGTGATGGAGACGCTCTCCGCCAATATCAGCTTCATGATTTCCCACGGCGACGCACCGATGGCCTTGCGGATGCCGAATTCGCGGGTGCGCTCCTTCACGGTAATCAGCATGATGTTGGAGACACCCACGATGCCTCCTACCAGCGTGAAGATGCCCAAAATCCACAATGCCGTGCGGATGAAATGCGTCCCCTTGTCCATCTGCATGTTCTGAGTGAAACGGTTCCATATCCAGATGGAACTTTCATCATCCGGCGCCGCCTTGTGCGCCCGGTTGAGCGCGGCACGGTAGGTCTTCTCAAATTGCTCGTTCTCCTCCTTGGTCGTCAATCCGTGGAAAGAGAAGTTGATCTGGTCAACATTGTTGATGTCATTCGTGATCATCTGCATGGTCGTGATCGGAGCAAAAGCCTCCACACGTTGCGCCGTGCGGTCTGTCTTATACACGCCCACCACCACCCACGTGATGTTGTCGGTGGTCACCGTCTTGCCAATCAGGGAGGCGTAATCTTCGCCGCCATTCATCAGTTCGGTAGCGTGGGCTGCGGCCAAAACAATGGATTTCCGATGTTGCTTTATGTCGTTTTGGTTGATGAAACGCCCTTCCAGCATCTCAATCTTGTTCATCTCCATCAAAGAGGGATAACAACCATTCAGATAAACGGAGGTGTGGCGACTTTTGAAGGCCAATGTATAAGGACCTTTGAAGAGTTCAGGGGAAATTTTGTCCACATTTCCGGAAAATAGGGCACTTTGGGTGATGGCCACATCCTGGTCGTTGAGATTAATGCGCCGACCGGTCTGATAGCCGTTGGCGGGTTTGCTGGTGACGCCACCAAACACCGCCATCGTGTTGGTGGCAAAGTGGCCGCCTTGGTCCATGAAGGCGTTCATCAGACCGTTGCCCGCGCCGAGGAGCACGATGAGCATGAAGATGCCCCACGCCACCGCGAACCCCGTGAGGGCGGTGCGCAGCTTGTTACGCCGGATGGACTCCCATATCTCTGTCAGCAGGTCGTTCATAATACTATTTCATAATGGTGGTAGTGCCGAAAATCGAGGCTTTGTGCTGTTCGTTGAGCGTCGTCTCACCGATGATGCCGTCCTTGATGTGGATGATTTTGTCGGTGCAGTTGGCCACACCGCTCTCGTGCGTCACCACGATGATGGTGACTTTCTCGGTGCGATTGAGCTCGGTGAGCAGGTCCATGACCTCCACGGAGGTTTTGGAGTCGAGGGCGCCGGTGGGCTCGTCGGCCAGCAGGATGCGCGGCTGCGTGATGAGCGCCCGCGCGATGGCCACACGCTGCTTCTGCCCGCCCGATAGCTCGTTGGGATAGTGCGTGGCCCAGTCCGCCAAGCCGAAATGCTCCAGGAAGTGCATGGCCAACTCGTTGCGCTTCTTGCGGCTCACCCCTTGATAGTACAACGGCAGCTCCACGTTCTCAACAGCAGTTTTGAAATTGATGAGATTGAACGACTGGAACACGAAACCGATCATGCGGTTGCGATAATGCGCCGCCTCCTTTTCGCTCAGGTTCTTGATGAGCTTGCCGTCCAACCAGTACTCCCCTTCGTCGTAATTGTCGAGGATGCCGAGGATGTTCAGCAGCGTGGATTTCCCCGATCCGGAAGCGCCCATGATGGAGACGAACTCGCCCTCGCCAATCCCGAGGTCGATGCCCTTCAGCACATGCAGGGGCTGGCCGTTGTCGTAGGTTTTGTGGATGCCACGTAAATCGATAATCATAATCTATCGGTTGAATAGTGAATAGTGAATAGTAAACGGTAAACAGCTCAAGTTTCGTATGTTAAAAACAAGAAGAAAAAACGAGTGCGTGAAGAAAGTTCTGGCCACTGCGAGAAGCAGCGGTCGAAGGACAATTCCCCTTCCTTGGGGAAGGGGTGGCCGTAGGCCGGGGTAGGGGCCTCTGCAATGGCCGTAAGGCCGTTGCCCGCAACCCGAATCTGCATGCTTGTTCACAAGGAATTCTGATATCCATATTACTACCCCGCCCTTCGGGCACCCCTTCTACAATAGAAGGGGAATTCGCCCGCACCGGCACGGTGTGCCGTAGCCGGAAATGGTGTGCGAACGAGAGCGTCGGCGTCGCCAACAGTAAGGTACGGGCAGCAAAAGCGTTTTTCTGAGATACAGATTGTAAATCAATCATACGAAACCTAAATTAACAGTAAACGGTAAACAGTAAACCTTAAACATAACCCTTAAACCATAACCCTTAACCCTTAAACTAAATAGAGTCAACCTCTTTCTTCGTGCTGATATTCAAGTTCACCCCCTTATCCGGGTTGGTGTGGATGGTGATGTCGTAGGTGGTGTTGTCGTCGCGGAGCTCGTCCAGCACGGGGTCGATGATGCTGTCGAGTTCCTTGGTGCCGTAGTAACTGTCGGAAGTGGTAAAGTCGTTGTTCTCGAACCATCGTTCCCACTGCTCGCCGGTGCGTTCCAGTCGTTTCCCGAAGTCGTCGCGTTTGCCCACCTCGATGCCGAAGCCGATGATGCCGAAGATGCTGAGCAGCCAGAGGGCCAGCAGGGTCCAGCCGACCCATTTGTGCCGCCGCTCGCCGCTCGCCGCCCGCGTGCACAGCACTGCAATGCCGATGACCGGACAGAGCAGGAAGAGGGCGCAGCTGCCCAAAAGCCCCATGTCGAGTGGCTCGCCGAAAGTGCCCGGCGTATGCAGCATCAGTCCGGCGAACATGGCGATGAAAATGCCCAACACGGCTATGGCGAGGCTGACACCGATGATGATGCCCAGGACGATGAAACAGATTTTCAGTATTTTACCGAATGTGCTGCGGCTTTCACTGTGATCCACGGGCGACTGCTGGAACTGGTTGATGTTCTCCAAGGTGGGCTCCACGCCCTGCATCTCCAACAGCTGTGCCTTGGTCTTGGCCTCGGGCATGGCGATGAGCAGGATGAGGTAGATGAGGATGCCCCATCCGAGGCTCATGAAGGCGAGGATGACGAAGAGGATGCGGACCACCATGGCGTCGATGTCGAAATAGGCGGCCAAGCCGCTGGCCACGCCGCCCACGATGCGGTCGTAACTGTTGCGGTAGAGTTTGCGCGGCTTGCGCGGCGCGGAGCCTTTCCCGTCCGCATTCGTGTCTCCGGAACTACTGCCGGTTGAGGTGTCCGTATTCTCGTTTTCGCCCGACTCGTCGAACTGCTCCGGCCGTCCGATGACTTCTATGACCTCTTCCACATCGTTGATTTCCACTACGTTGCGGTTCTGCAGCTTGTAAGTCAGCAGTTCGGCCATGCGCACTTCGATGTCGCGCAGGATTTCCTCGCGCTCCGCCTCTGGAAAGCGAGCCCCCAAGTCGTTGAGATACCGGCTGAGCCGGTCGCAGGCGTCATCGTCGATGTTGAAGACGAGCCCGCCAAGATTGATGGTTACGGTTCTTTTCATATTATTCGGTTTTTTTCATTCTCTTTTTTGCCCCACACTGCGCTGCGCTTGTGTGGGGTTAATTGCGCTTCGCGCGTTTTGCCTCTCCGAGGCTGCTCAAGGAATCATATCTTCTGTATAATCATTGCTTCGTTCGTAACAGTTGGATGGCATGTTCGAGTTCCTCCCAGCCGTTTTCGAGCTCCGCGAGGAAGGCATTGCCTGTCTCGGTGAGTTCGTAGTACTTGCGCGGGGGGCCGGAAGCGGACTCCTGCCATTGGTAACTGAGGATGCCGTTGTTCTTCAGTCGTGACAAAAGGGGGTAAAGCGTGCCTTCGACCACAATCATCCGCGCCTCCTTCAACTCGTTGACAATGTCGGAGACGTATGCCGGCTTCCTCTTGATTATCAGTAAAATACAATATTCAAGGTAGCCCTTCCGCATTTGCGATTTCACATTTTCAACTTTGATTTCCATTTTTCTTTCGTCAAAATTTCACGCCGCAAAGATATAATTTTTTTAGAACCTTGCAATACATAGTATTGTTTTTTTGAATCCAAAATTTCAACCTTAAAAAAGTGGAGGCTTGCCAGGGCACGTCTCTACAGCGGCAATTTCATTTGTCTGTGTATTCATAATTTATGTATTTTTGCCAAGTCAACCATAGCGAGAATTCCTTATTCCCGCTGTGTTTTTTAATGTATTGTTTATTAATGAATTAAGGATGAGTGTATTAAATAAAGACAATCTGAAGGGAGATTTGTTCGGCGGCATCACGGCGGGAATTGTGGCCTTGCCGCTGGCCTTGGCGTTCGGTATCCAGGCATTCGGGGGCATTGACGACCCCTCGGCCAGCTCCATGGGTGCGCTCGCAGGTCTCGTCGGGGCCACATTCCTCGGTTTCTTCGCCTCCCTCTTCGGCGGCACCCATTCGCAGATCAGCGGCCCCACCGGCCCCATGACCGTCATCACCGCCTCGCTGCTCAGCGGCGTGTGGGCGGCGCAGCACTCCATGGGCGCGGTGCTCATCAGCATGTCGCTCGCCGGCCTCTTCTGCGGCCTTTTCCAGATCCTGTTCGGCATTCTGAAAATCGGCAAATATGTGCGCTACATTCCTTATCCTGTGCTATCCGGTTTCATGAGCGGCATCGGCGTCATCATCATCATCCAGCAACTTTATCCGCTGATAGGTTGCAAGTCACCGGTTTTGGTGGTTGACATGATCACGCAGCTGCCGGAACGCGTGGCAGGCGGTGTTTCTTTCACAGCCTTGGCACTCGGCTTAGGCACAATCGCAATCATATACCTTTTCCCGTTGATAACCAAGAAGGTCCCCTCCACACTTGTGGCATTGCTGGTGATGACCGTTGTCTCGTTGTTCCTCAACATGGACGAGAAACTGCTCATCGGCCAGATCCCGTCCGGATTCCCGATGCCTTTCTTTGCCAAGGAGGGGCTGGATCTCGCCGGCATTGACTGGGGTGTGGTGCTGAAGGCCTCCGTGATACCGGGGCTCACGCTCGCCGGCCTGGGCAGCATCGACACGCTGCTCACCTCCGTGGTGGCCGACAACATCACCAAGACGCACCACAACAGCAACCGTGAATTGGTGGGACAAGGCATCGGCAATATCGCCAGCGGCCTGTTCTGCGGCATCAGCGGTGCCGGTGCGACGATGCGCACGGTGGTGAACGTGAAGAGCGGCGGACGCACCCAGCTCAGCGGCATGGTCCACTCCTTGATGTTGCTTGCTGTGCTTCTCGGTCTCGGCAGCCTGGTGCGCTATGTGCCGCTGGCTGTCCTGGCAGGCATCCTCATCACGGTCGGCTGGGGCATCATCGATTTCAAAGGGTTCAAGGACTTGCTCAAGATCCCCCGCGCGGATGCAGTGGTCCTTGTCATCGTATTCTTGCTCACTGTTTTCGTCGACCTGCTCACCGCCGTTGGCATCGGCATGGTTATCGCCTGTGTGCTCTTTATGAAGCGTGCCAGCGACCTCGTGGAGGGCGGCTACAGCTCTGCTGAGATGACCAATTTCGACAAAGAAAGCCCTTGGCAGGACGAGGGGGGTATGCCGGATGCCGTACAGCATAAGATTTACATACAGCGACTTAACGGCCCCATCTTCTTCGGCACCATCACCAAGTTCCAGGAAGTGATGTCGGACATTCCGCAGGATGCCAAGATCGTCATCATCCGCATGCGGCTCGTCAGTTTCATGGACCAGTCGGGGCTCTATGCAATGGAGACCGCCATCAAGGAACTGCAAGAGAGAGGGGTCATGGTGCTGATGACCATCATCCAACCCCAGCCGTTGTACATGCTCAAGACAATGGACGTGATTCCCGCACTCGTGCCCGAAGACCACACGTTCGGCACCTTCGAGGAATGTACGGAATTTTTGAAGCGGAGAGTCGAGGGTTGACAGGGAGCAAACCGTAAATCGCAAGCCGAATGAACATAGAACTGGTGATGCTGGTGGTGTCGTTGCTCTTTTTTGTGAGCATCGTCGTGAGCAAAGCGGGAAATCGTCTGGGAGTCCCTGCCTTGCTGCTGTTTCTCTGTGTGGGAATGGTCTTCGGATCTGACGGTTTGGGCATTCATTTCGACAATATCGTGACCGCGCAGACCATCGGCACGGTCGCCCTCTGTGTCATCCTCTTTTCCGGCGGCATGGACACCAAAATCCAGGACATCCGCCCTGTGATCGCGCCTGGCTTGACGCTGGCCACGCTGGGTGTCTTCTTGACCTCCTTCTCCACAGGCCTCTTTATATGGTTGCTGTCAGACAAGACGGGCTTGGGCGGGGCTCTCGGGCTAACCGCCTCCTTGTTGCTTGCCTCCACGATGTCCTCCACCGATTCCGCCTCCGTGTTTTCCATCTTGCGCTCCAAAGGGTTGAACCTCAAACATAACCTCCGCCCGATTCTGGAGCTGGAGAGCGGCAGCAACGACCCGATGGCTTATGTGCTGACCATCACGTTCATCCAGCTGGTGTTGAATCCATCCAGCCCTCAGTATGGAATGGCTGTGCTGACGGTGTTGCTGCAGTTGGTGGTCGGTGCAGTTGTGGGACTGCTGGTGGGACGGCTGGTGGTGCGCGTCATCAACCGCATCAACATCGATAATGCCTCTCTCTATCCGATCATCGTGCTTTCCGCCTGCATTTTCCTCTTCTCGGTCACCAACTTTCTGCACGGGAACAGCTATCTCGCTGTCTATTTGGGCGGGTTGGTTGTCGGTAACGCCAAGTTCATGCACAAGAGGTCGACCCGGAACTTCTTTGACGGGTTGTCATGGCTCTGCCAACTTTCGATGTTCCTTACCTTGGGTTTGCTCGTCAATCCGTCGGAGCTGAAGGAGGTGCTGGTGCCGGGGCTGATTATCAGTTTTGTGATGATTTTCGTCACACGCCCGTTAAGCGTTTATCTCTGCCTGCTGCCATTCCGGAAAATCTCTTTCCGCGACAAGGCGTATCTTTCATGGGTGGGGCTGCGCGGGGCGGTTCCGATTATCTTCGCCATCATGTGCCGCGCCGCCGGAGTGCCCGGGTGCGACACCATGTTCAACATTGTCTTCATCTGCACC
The DNA here is from genome assembly GCA_946186495.1 of uncultured Bacteroidales bacterium. Taxonomy (GTDB): domain Bacteria; phylum Bacteroidota; class Bacteroidia; order Bacteroidales; family WCHB1-69; genus F23-D06. Next base: position 36,221 of record CAMHNQ010000019.1, on the reverse strand, counting down.
CTTGTTTCCCTTGTGGTGCAGGGAACCACCATCTCCCTGATGGCCGAAAAACTGGACCTGCTGGAACATCCGGACCGCGAAAACGTGGTGCGGAACTTCGACTTCGAATTTTCCGAAGAGGTCAAGTCCGCCACTACAGAAATCGTGATGACAGAGGAGATTCTCGCCAAAGGGAACCGTCTGATGGATTTGGGGATGCCCGAACGGACATTGGTGATCATGGTCAAGCGCGAGGAGCAATATTTTGTCCCGACTGGCGGGACGGTATTGCTTCCGGACGACAAACTGTTGGTGATCAGCGATAATTACGTGGAACTGGAGCAAACTCTCCGCGAATTGGGCGTGAAACTTCCCGAACAGGAGGAATCACCCCATGGTAAAAGGCACGAGAAATTTTCCGATGAACTGCTTGACATCATAGGAAAAATGACCGTGGAGGAATCCCGGAACGACAATCAGTCAAAAAAATCGACGGGTTTTAAACTTTTTGAATAAGAAAAGTCTTCCTCAATGTTTAGATTAAAAATACACGAATAAATAAAACATTATGAAGAAAATCATCATCCTGGCTTTAGTGAGCCTTATCACGCTGGGCGTGAGTGCGCAGCAGAACAGAACGGCCTCCAAGAACGAGCAGACCGTGACCATCCAGACCAACGGCGTTTGCCAGAAGTGCGCCGACCGATTTAAAGAGAATGTGCCCTACTTCAAAGGGGTCAAATCCTATTCCTATGACATGAAAACGGCCAAGCTGACCATTAACTACGATGCCAAGAAGACCAATCCTGACCAGTTGCGCCAGGATGTCAGCAAGTTGGGCTACAATGCCGACAATGTGAAGGCCGATGCGGCTGCCAGAGCCAAGTTGCCCGCCTGCTGCCGTGCGGAGAAAGCCGGCGGCTGCTGTAGCGGCGGCCAGTCCCATGGCTGCGGCAATCACGGCAACGGGCACGGTTGCGGCAACCATGGCGCTGCCAAGAGCTGCTCGGGCCATGCCACGACTTCACCGAAAAGCGGTGCGTCGAAATAGGCCGCTTACGGTAACCGACTTTACGGCTGTTTCCTTGCCGAAGAAAATACGAACACGAGGCCAAAGGGGTCTCGTGTTCGTATTTAAATTTTATGTACATTTGCACGTTTCGCAATGAAATGCGATGTTTTTTTTAATTATTCGATAATCAGACAATTAAAATCATTATGACGAAACCCAAGATTGTTATTGGAAACTGGAAAATGAACAAGGACTTCGAAGAAGCGGAAGACCTTATCACTGCTATTGAGGAGGGACTGGCCGGATACCAGCTGCAGACAGAGGTGGTGCTGTGCCCTCCTGCCGTATATGCCGAGCTGGTGACAGACCATGCCAGCGACGACGACAGCCGATTCTATGCAGGCTTGCAGAACGTGAGCGAATTCCTGAACGGCGCCTATACGGGCGAGATCTCTGCGGAGATGCTCGCATCCATGGAGGTTGATTTCTGCATCGTGGGGCACTCCGAACGCCGCAAGTATTTCGGCGAGACCGACGAGGTTGTGCTCAAGAAGATGCACAGGCTTCTGGACAACCAAATAGTGCCGGTGATGTGCTGCGGAGAGACCCTTGAAGAGCGCAAGGCAGGAAAACATTTTGAGGTGGTGGAGAAGCAGATCGAGTCCACCATCTGCACGCTCACACCCGATGAGCTGGAACGCACGATGATCGCCTACGAGCCCATCTGGGCCATCGGCACCGGCGAGACCGCCACGCCCGCGCAGGCGCAGGAAATGCTCGCGTTCATCCGCTCGCTCATCGAGAAGAAGTTCGGCACCGAAGCCGCCGTTTACACCTACATCCTCTACGGCGGAAGCTGCAATGCCAAAAACGCCCTCGAACTCTTCAGCCAACCCGACGTCGACGGTGGACTCATCGGCGGTGCCTCCCTCAAGGCCGATGACTTCATCAAGATTGTCGAAGCGGCGGAAACAGTGGTGAAAGAGAATTAGTTTGGATGGTTTAGTGTGTTCGGGAAGCCGATTCCCAGAACGCACTAAACACGCTGAACCCACGAAAGGCCGAGTATGTGTCGCCTCCCATATTTGTGTTTCGTGCTTGTCATGGCATTCTCCTGCGCGGGTTTCGCGCAGGACGACGACCCGTGTGTGCAGACCATGGACAAGGCCACCGAGAAGATGTTCAAGAAGGCCCGCGATTTCCAAAAGTCAGGGAAGAAAGAGGAGGCATATGAACTCTATGAAGAGATTCTCGGCGAGCATCCCGAATACCTGGATGCGAACTATTACTATGCGCTGGGTTATTACCTGCCGCTCGAAAACAACCAGTTCGTCTCCAAGCGGAAAGACAGATCGGACGTCACCGGGGCCATGGCCGCTTTCAACCGGATATATGAGACCTGCCCCCACTTCAAGCCGAAAAGTCTCTTCTATGCCGCCAAATTGGCCTACTTTAACGAGATGTACGACGAGGCGGTGAAGTTCGCCAAGGCGGTTCTTGACAACCAGGACCTCTTCACGGGCGAAGAGGGCGAGGCGAAAGTACGGGAGGCACAGACCATCCTCAAGAAGGCGACCTTCTACGGCAGCGTCCTCAACAATCCCGTGCCGTTCGACCCCCATCCGGTACAGAACATCTCGACCCCTGCCGACGAGTACCTCGGAACGCTATCCCCGGACGGGCAGCTCTTCTATTTCACACGTCGGAAATATGTGACCGACAACACCCCGTTCGGACAGGGCGGGAAGGTTCAGCGGGAGTTCTTCAGCTGCAGCGAGAAGAAAGGTGGGCGGTTCAGCGAGGGCAACGCGCTTCCCGAACCGTTCAACAAGGCGGAAGGGGAGGGCAGCCCAACGGTCAACCTCACCAACGACTTGCTGGTCTTCACGCAGCGGCACACGGTGAAGTTGCAAGGGGGCAATTATCCGAATTACGACCTGTATTACTCTGAATATGACGGCTTTGAGTGGTCTTCGCCTAAACCGTTGCCAGGCAAAATCAACCGCAATGACTCGTGGGAGTCGCAGCCTTCGCTCAGCTCCGACGGCAAGGTGCTTTTCTTCGCCAGTGACCGTCCGGGCGGCTATGGAGGCTCCGACATCTGGTACGCCACCCGCAAAAGCGACGGCTCCTGGAGCGACCCCGTCAACATGGGGCCGACCATCAACACGGATCGCAACGAACGGTCGCCTTTCCTCCACACCGACAGCAAGACCCTCTACTTCTCCTCCAATGGCCATGACGGCCTCGGCGGGCAGGATGTCTTCTTTTCCAAGATGGACGCCAAACGGCAATGGACGGAGCCGAGGAACATCGGCTACCCCATCAACACGGAGAACGACGAGGTTGATTTCTTTGTCAGCCTGGACGGCAAGACCGGCTATTTCTCCTCCAACAACTATGGCGACCAGGACTGGAACATCTATCAGTTTGAGCTGTATGAGGAGGCGCGGCCGCACACGATGGTCATCGTGAAAGGCAAGGTGACGGTGGACGAGGGCGATTTGGAGAACGCCGTGGTCGAGATTCGCGACACCAACGCCAAAGTGGTCTCCACGGGCATCGTGAGCGCGAACACGGGCAAGTATGCAGTGGCGGCTGAAATCAAGCACGACGACCCGCAACCGCTCATCGTGAATGTGAAAAAGGAAGGATATTCATTTGATACACAGATTATTAAGTCGGAAGAAATCAAAGGCGAGATTGTGGAGAAGGATGCCGAGGTGAAGGCCGTGGAGACCGGGAAAGTGTGCGACCTCCGCGACATCTACTACGAAACCAACGATTTCAGCCTGACACAGGAGTCGAAAATGCTGCTGGCCCTTTTCATCGAGTTCCTGAAAGAAAACCCCACGGTGAAGGTGGAGATCCAGGGACACACGGACGACATCGGGCGCGATGCCGACAACCTCTTGCTGTCGGAACGACGTGCCAAGTCGGTGTATGAGTACGTAATCGCAAAGGGAATCAGCGCCAACCGTTTGAGATACAAGGGATACGGCGAAACCATGCCCATAGCCGACAACAGTACGGAGGCAGGGCGTGCCAAGAACCGTAGAACCGTTTTCTTGATTTATGAAAAATAGGAACATTTACTTTTTGGGCATCGGCGGCATCGGGATGAGCGCGTTGGCGCAATATTTCCTGCAGAACGGTGACCGTGTTTTCGGCTACGACCTCACGCCTTCCCCGGTTACCGACATGTTGCAGCAGAAGGGGGCGGAAATTCATTTTGAAGGCGATGTTGCGAAAATTCCTGCTTCGGTGGATTTTGTGGTCTATACCCCTGCGGTGCCGAGGGATTTTGTTGAATATCAATATTTTGAAAAAGTCGGTGTGCCGATATACAAGCGCTCGCAGGTGCTGGGGCACATCACGGACGAACTGCGGACGATAGCGGTGGCGGGAACGCACGGCAAGACCACCACCACGTCGATGATTGCGCACCTGCTTTATCCGGAGCAGCCCCTTGCGGCTTTCATCGGCGGCATTTCCAAGAATTTGGGCGACAACTACGTGTGCAGTCCGCATCCGGACACTGCCGTGGTGGAAGCCGACGAGTTTGACCGTTCCTTCCTGACCTTGCATCCCGAGGTCGCCGTTATCACCTCCATGGACGCCGACCATCTGGACATCTACCGCGATGTGGAGGACTTGCGTGGGGCGTTCCGGCAGTTCGCCGCCCAGACACAGCGGGCAGTGATGGTGGAAGAGGCCGTCGCACAGTATATCGACCATCCGGGCAAGCGGGTCTATGGGGTGGGGGAGCGTTGCGACTACCGTGCTTTCGACCTCAACTACCGGCAGGAGGTCTCGACCTTTTCGCTGCGCACCCCGTATGGGATCGTCGAGGACTTGGAACTCCAGGCTCACGGCCTATATAATATATTGAATGCCACCGCCGCCATCGGAGCGGTGTTGGAGGCGTTCCCCGAAATCCCGGAAGCGCAGATCAGACAGAAAATCAGCACTTTCTCCGGCGTGAAGCGCCGTTTCGACTACATCGTCCGCCGCCCTGATTTCGTCTATATAGATGATTACGCACACCACCCCAACGAGATGCGATCGTTCATCACGGCAGTGCGGGAAATCTATCCGGGCAAGGAGATTTGCGGGGTCTTCCAGCCGCATCTCTATACGCGCACCCGCGACTTCGCGGACGAGTTCGCCGCCGCACTCGACCTGCTCGACCGTGTCATCTTGCTGCCCATCTATCCCGCGCGGGAGAAACCGATAGAGGGGATAACGTCGGAGTTTCTCCTCGGCAAAATAAAGAACCCTAACAAGTTAGTGCTTCAAAAGGGTGAGCTTTTCCCTCATTTGCAGGCGCATCGTCCCGACGTGCTGCTCACCATCGGCGCGGGCGACATCGACCGGCTGGTGGGGACGCTGGCCGGCCTCGGCAGCTGAGGTTGCCGTGTGGCCATTGTTTTTTGCAACCCGATTGCAGGAAATAATGTGTATCTTTGCCGCCGAAAATATCGAGATTATGTCGCATAAGAAATTGTATAGAACGAGGAATGACGCCAAAATCGCCGGTGTCTGCGGCGGTTTGGCTGAATATTTGGATGTGGATGTCACAGTGGTGAGGGTCATCTTCCTGCTGTTGCTGTTGACGGGTTCCTTAGGGTTTTGGATCTATTTGATATTCTGGTTGGTGACACCGTGGGATTACGACGTGAGATGAGAAAGCGGATTGTTTTGTCGTTGACCCTGATGTGGGGCTTTTTGAGCGTATATGCGCAGTCTTTGACGGGCAAGGTATTGCAAATCAATGAGAAAGGAGATACCACGGCGGTGCCGAACGCTGCTGTGCAATGGTTGCGTACGTCTGTCGGCACGCACACAGACCCGAATGGGAAATTCACCATCCCCCGCACCAAGACCGACTCCCTGATCATCTCTTTCTCGACTTTTATTCCCGACACGGTGAGGATTCCCGTCGGGCAGAATCACATCACGGTGTTCCTGAACACGGCACACAGTCTCAACGAAGTGAGCATCGTGGCCCATGACGGATCGTACATATCTGTGCAGCCTATTTATACGCAGGTGATCGGCACCGAAGGACTGCGTCGCGCCGCCTGCTGCAACCTTGCCGAGAGCTTTGAGAGCAGCGTGGCCATCGACTCGGAGTTTCCCGATGCGGTGAGCGGAGCCAGGCAGATTTCCATGCTCGGGCTCGCCGGCTCCTATAGCCAGATCTTGTTGGAGAACGTACCGTATATCCGCCTTCTTTCGCACCAGTTCGGCCTCGGTTTCATCCCCGGCTCTTGGATGGAGTCCATCAGCCTGTCGAAGGGGACCTCCTCGGTGGTGAACGGTTTCGAGGCCATCACCGGGCAGATCAACGTGGACTACAAGAAGCCGGAGTCCAATCTCGAACGTTTCTTCATGAACTTCTACGCCAATTCGATGGGCAAGGGCGAACTCGCCATGAACACGCGCATCCCTGTGGGCAAGGACGAGAAGGTGAGCACCAACTTCCTCGTGTTCTTGGCCGACCAGTTTTTGAAGATGGACATGAACCATGACGGTTTCATGGACGTGCCGCGCAGCCGACAGGTCAACGTGATGAACCGCTGGGACTACAAGTCGCCCGTGGTGGAAGGCCGCACGATGGTCGATTTCGTATGGGACAACCGTTTCGGCGGACAGATGGGGTTCTTGCCGAATCACACGGTGCCGAATGATCAGCCGTATGGCTTTTCGGCAGACAACAAGCGGGTGGATGCCATCACGAAAAACGGATTCCTGCTCAAAGGCAAGAACGAAAGCATCGGAACCATCCTCTCTTACACTGGACATTGGCTTAATTCCCGCTATGGGACTGACATCGCCTACGGCGGGGAGCAGCATAGTGTGTATGCCAATATTATGTATTCCAATAAGTTCGGATTGAAGGAACGCCATAAACTGACTGCTGGCGCCAGCCTGCAGTTCGATTGCTTGAATGAATCTTATGTTGACAATAGGGTTTTGTATTATTATGACCGGCCGCATCATCATGACATGATCCCCGGTGTCTTTGCCGAATATGCCTACATTATTGATCCGAAGTTGGTGGTGATGGCGGGTATGCGTTTGGATTACAATATGGTACGCGACAGACAGTATTCCACGCTGTGGTCAAGTGTCAACCAGCTCTTCTGGACACCGCGAGTGCATCTCAAATGGCAGGCCACCAAAGACTTGTCGTTCCGGGCTTCCGCAGGCAAGGGATACCGCAACGCCCATTTCTTTGCCGAAAACCAATCGCTGATGTTCTCTTCGCGAACCCTTTGCTTCGACGGACAAAACAAGCCCGAAGAAGCGTGGAACGCCGGAGCCAGCGTGGTTTGGCAGTTCAACATGCCGGGCGGAAAAGCTTCGTTGGCCATTGATTACTTCTACACGCACTTCCTGCAGCAGATGATTGTGGACTTGGATCAGGACGTGCATGCGGTGCATTACTATGCGCTGAACGGCAACTACAACGGCCATGGCAACCGGTCACGTTCCCATTCTGCACAAGTTGAGCTGACTCTCAAGCCGTTGCAGCGTTTCGAGATTTTGCTGGCCTACCGTTACAACGACGTGCGTTACATGCGCCGCGGGGTGATGCATCAGAAGGATATGATGAGTCCGCACAAAGCGTTGGTCAACCTCAATTACAGCACACCTTACGACAAATGGAAGTTCAATGTTAACATCCAGGTTTTCGGCCCGATGCCGCTGCCTAACACGCTGGGCAACCCCGAACCGTACCGCCGTCCTGATGTGTCGAAGCCGTATTGTCTGCTCAACGCGCAAATCACCAAGAAGTTCCGCCGCTGGGAAATTTACGTTGGCGGCGAGAACCTCCTTAACGTCAAGCAGAAAGACCCGATTGTGCAGGCCGAAAACCCATTCGGCGAATATTTTGACGCCACGATGGTCTATATGCCGGTCACGGGCATTATGGGATATTTGGGCGTTCGGGTGATACTGAAGTAAGCAGGAATTAGGATTCATGATTCCTTGAAGAATGACGGTATTTTCATACAATGTGAAACAATTTATAACGATATTCCAAGGAGGCTTTCAGATTCTCTTTTTGCTTTCTCCGCGCCGAAACGCGGGATACACGAAGATTCCTTGCGAGAATCGCGGAGCCCGTTTCCATTTTGCGACGCTTGGAAGCGTCGTCTCCTAATCCGCACAGGCTCGTCCAAATAAAAAAGTTGATGCAAAAGACCGAGGGGGCAATTGCGGCTCACCAATCCCAAAAAAAGTGTATTTTTGCGCATCAGAACAAATGAACAGTTATGGCGCATAAAATATTGGTAGCGACGGGCGGCGGCGACTGCCCCGGCTTGAACGCGGTGATCCGCGGCATTGTGAAACGAGCAGCCCTGGAAGGGGATGAGTGGAAAGTCTATGGTTGCGTTGAATCGTTCAACGGGATACTGAAAGACGACGTGGAGATTATTGAACTGACCGAGAGCAGGGTCTCCGGTCTGCATGTGAAGGGCGGCACCATCATCAAGACCACCAACAAAGGCGGTCCCTTCCATTTCCCGGTGCGGCAGCCCGACGGCACATGGAAGATGGAAAACCGTTCGCAACTCATGAAGAAGCGTTTCGAGAACATGGGCTTCGACGCCATCATCAACATCGGCGGCGACGGCTCGCAACGCATTTCCTTGGACCTCCTCAACATCGGCATTCCCGTGGTGGGCGTGCCCAAGACCATAGACAACGACTTGTCGAGCACGGATTTCACTTTCGGTTTCCAGACGGCGGTGCAAATCGCCACGGAGGCTTTCGACAAGTTGGTGACGACGGCAGAGAGCCACAACCGGGTCTTCATCATGGAGGTGATGGGCCGCGACGCAGGCTGGATAGCCCTGCACGCCGCCATTGCCGGCGGCGCGGATGTCTGCATCATCCCTGAAATCCCCTACCATCCCGAGGCTATCGCCAAAAAAATCGAGACACGGTACAAGAACGGCATGGGCTTCTGCAACATCGTGATTGCCGAAGGCGCGAAACGGGTCGGCGGCGATGTCGTCGGCAAGGCACCCTCGGCGGTCGGCGACCAGCACATCAAGCTCGGCGGGGTTGGCGACGTGTTGAGACAGGAACTCCTTGACCTCGGCATCGAGCACGACATCCGCGTGACGGTGCTCGGGCACCTGCAGCGCGGAGGCACTCCCGTGGCCTACGACCGCATCCTCGCCACCGAATTCGGTGTCAAAGCCTTCGAGCTCGTCAAGGAAAAGAAATACGGCAACCTCGTGGTCTATCGTAACAATAGTATTTCATACGCGCCGTTAGAAGAGGCCGTCAAGGAACCGCACCTCGTGAAGCCGGACGATTTCCTCGTGCACACAGCACGAAGCGTCGGCATGGCCTTCGGCGATGAGATCAGTTAGTAGTTAGCAGTTAATAGTTGGTAGTTGTGACGAAAGGCTCCAATTCCCTTTCTTTAAGAATGGGTGCCCGCAGGGCGAGGTGGTAATATAAAACATCAGAATTCCTTGTGAATAGAAAAGAATATCAGAGTAGTAGTATTTGTTCAACATTATTTTTATGAGAAAAATTGTTTTGTTCTTTGTTGTGATCGTCATGCTAGTTATGTCAGGTTGCCAAAGACATCCAAAGGATGAGTGCGAAGATATCCTCACCCATGTATGGCTTCTGCCCAAAACTCTCAACCAGTATCTGCCATACGAGGTTGGTCAACACCTGACTTTTACCAATGAAATGCCTGACGAGCTTGGAGACACCGTGATTTATGAAATAGTTGACGTTCGATTACTGGAATATGATTCTGCGTACGTCACCTCATCATACAATCCTTGTTACCCAACAGGACTATTACCCGATTATGATGTAAGGTTGATTCGCATCTCTGAACAAACGGAAGACAAAACCCCAAAACAGATATTATTGTTGTTTGGCGGGAGTGCCGGAGGCTCAAATGGTCAAGTGGTGAATGTGGAATTTGGAATGTTGTCTGATTTCGAGAATCATCAGAGTGGCCTGAATTCAAAGAATTATCAAGGCAATGTCTCGGAAATGGGGGATACCATACGGTTGGATCAATATGGTGATCCATACGTGGATTATGCCGAAATACATAAGGATAAAGGATTGGTCGGTTTCTCGAGCCATCGTGATGGTATCGTATCCTGGATGTTGTTAGAGTAAACAGGGAAGATTCTAAAAAGTTGTCTCAATAACCAATGTCAATAACCAATGTCAATAACCAATGTCAATAACCAATAACCCATAACCAATAACCATTATGAAAAAGATCGTAGTCCTTTCCGGCGCGGGCATCTCTGCGGAGAGCGGCATCAGCACGTTCCGCGACAGCGACGGCCTTTGGGAAAACCATAATGTGGAGGATGTGGCCTCCATCGACGGATGGTACCGCAACCCGCAGTTGGTCATCGACTTCTACAACGAGCGGCGCAGCCAGCTGGAACATTGCGCGCCCAACGACGCGCACAAGTTAGTGGCGAAGTTGGAGGAGCAGTACGACGTGACGGTGGTCACGCAGAACGTCGATAACCTGCACGAGCGCGGCGGTTCCTCGAAGATCATCCACCTGCACGGCGAGCTCACCAAGGCCTGCAACGAGCGCAAGACGGAAGTCTTCGACATCGGCTACAAGCCGATGAGATACGGCGACAGAGCCAAGGACGGCTCCCTGCTGCGCCCCTTCATCGTCTGGTTCGGCGAGGCCGTGCCGTTGTTGGATGCCGCCGCCCGCGAGGTGGAACAATGCGACATCCTCATCATCGTCGGCACCTCCCTGGCCGTCTATCCCGCCGCAGGCCTGCTCTACTACGCCCCCGCAAACGCGGAGATCTACGTCATCGACCCCAAGCAGCCAGGCAGCATCTCCCGCCGGGTGACCTACATCACCGAGAAGGCCACCGTAGGGATGAAACAACTCTGCGACCGACTCCTGACTATACCAGAACCCTAACCCTTTAATTACAGACTTATGAAAAAAACACTCAAGTTGATGATATGCATGATGATGGGGTGCCTTTCCCTGTCCATGACCTCCTGTGAGAATTACCCGGAAGGGGTTCCGAGCTTTTACTCAAGCGAATACCGGATTGTAGGGGTGTGGCAGATTGCACACACCTACCTGAACGGGGTGGAAATCGATTCCACCGACTACACCGGCTATGCGGTGAACACCTATTATTATATGTATGCGGATCATGTGATGGCGGTCAGGGCGAACCGGAACGGAGAGTGGAGGGAGTCCATTTTCGCGACGTATATCCTTGACCCAAAGAAGAAAACCATCGCGTTGAAATACACCCTTATGGGAAAGAACTACGATTTTGTGGCGGATGTCAGGCGGCTCTCCAAGAAAGAGTTCTTCATTGAATTTGACGACGAGAATGGCGACCATTGGCGACTTGAAATGTTCTCACGGTCAGGATATTAAAAAGGTTGACATTGTTCCGTATGTGGAGGTCCCCGCGAAGTCAGAAGGAGAGCCGGAAGAGCCAGGGAAACGGTTGTTCTGGCTGATATTCATCGGCCTGGCCCTCGTGTTCGCCGTTTTCTCCTTCACGATGTCTAAGGTGCAGGAGAAGAGACTCCGGGATTCGGCGCGGAAGTACAGCGGGCCTGTGTCACCCGGTCCCGTCTCACCAGTGTTCGCGTTCACCAAGGAGGATGTCAATGTTCACAAAAGCTGGACACTTCTGGCGGGCAACCACCCGACGGTCCGTTTCACGTGCCGTCTCCGCTCTCACGAGCCATCCGCCAAGGTGGTTTACCTGGTCTATCGGCCGGCAGGTTCCGGGACATGGTCAACTGTAGCGGTGCGTCCGAATCGCGAGCGCACCTGCCGTGTCACACTCCGGGACCTCTACCGCGACATGCCCTACGAATGCTTTTTCATGGCCGAGATTGACGGCCTCCCGGCCATGAGCGAAGTGGTGCGTTTCAGGACCTGAAAGACGAAGAAAGACGAAACAGGGATATGGAAATCAAGATTACATACAGGCGTACCAACCGGTTGTCGATGCGGGTGGTGAACAACGGGGATTTGCACATTTCGGCGCCGCATCTTACCCCGAGGTGCGCCATCGACCAATTCATACGCGACAATGAGGCGTGGATCAAGGCTGCGATGCGCCGTCAGATAGACTACAACAACCAGCGGGCGCGTTTCTACGGGCAGTTGCCCTTGGGTACTCGCGAGCAGGTGCAGGCCGCGTACATCCGGATAGACGCGATGATACAGCCGATGTTGAGGAAATACACCGCACTGATGGGGGTGAGGCCGTCCAGGATCGTCTATAAGCCCATTGTTTCCCGGTGGGGAGCCTGCAACAAGCGCACGGGGGAGATTAACTTCAGCCTTTATCTGCTGCTGCTGCCGGAATGGTGCGTGGAGCATGTCGTGGTCCATGAACTCGCCCACCTCATAGAGGCTAACCACGGTCCGAAGTTTCATGCGCTGCTGGACCGGTTCTACCCGCGATGGAAAGAGGCGAGGAAAGCCACGAGGGAGGCGGTCCGCGGCGGCGTGCCCGCTGTGTAGCCGGGGAAGAAAAAAAATGTCACAAGTTGCTGAGAAAATTGTATTTTTGCAGATTGTATCAAATACTGCAAAAAATAGGACATTATGGACAACTTCATCGTATCGGCACGAAAATACCGGCCCTCGACTTTCAGCTCGGTGGTAGGGCAGGAAACCATCACGTCGACCCTCAAGAACGCCATCCGCAACAACCAGGTGGCGCAGGCCTTCCTCTTTTGCGGCCCGCGCGGTGTGGGCAAGACCACCTGCGCCCGCATATTCGCCAAGGCACTCAACTGCCAGCATCTCACCGACGACTACGAACCCTGCAACACTTGCGAGTCGTGCCAGGCCTTCAACAACTCGGCCTCGTTCAACGTCTTCGAACTCGATGCCGCCTCCAACAACTCCGTGGAGGGCATCCGCGACCTGGTGGACCAGGTGCGCATCCCGCCGCAAGGAGCCAAGTACAAGGTCTATATCATCGATGAGGTCCACATGCTCACCGGCGCCGCCTTCAACGCCTTCCTCAAAACCCTTGAAGAACCCCCTGCGTACGCCAAGTTCATCATGGCCACCACGGAGAAGCACAAGATACTCCCGACCATTCTGTCACGTTGTCAAGTATATGATTTTAAGCGAATTAATGATAGTGACATTGTGCGCCACCTCCAGTATGTCGCCTCCCAAGAGGGGGTAGATGCCGAGGAGGATGCCCTGCGTGTGGTGGCCGCGAAGGCCGACGGCGCCCTTCGCGACGCCCTCTCCATCTTCGACCAGTTAGTCAGCTTCACCGGCAAGAACATCACCTATAAGGAAACCATCGCCAACCTCAACGTTCTGGATGTGGACAACTATTTCCAGATTCTCGACATGGTGCTGAGCGAGGACGTGTCCGGTGCATTGATTCTGTTGGACGAGATATTGTCGAAAGGGTTCGACGCGCAGAACTTCATCGCCGGGTTCGCCTCCCATATCCGCAACCTCCTTCTCGCCCAGAACCCCGGCACGGTGCAGTTGCTGCAGACTTCCGACACCATCAAACAGAGGCTCCAACAGCAGTCGCAGAAGGCCGACCGTATGTTGCTCACTCGCGCCTTAGAACTGGCAAACCAATGTGATTTCAACTATAAAATGTCAAACAACAAGCGGCTTTCAGTGGAGTTGTGCCTGATGCAGATCAATGCCAACTACCTGTACAAGCTGCGAAATGCGAGGCAATCGCAGGAGCGTAAATAACCCGGAAGGCGAAGGTTCCGCCGCAGGAAGTGCGCAAGGCCGCATGAAGCCTGCAGAACCCCAGGTCGCAAGCCAGGGCTTGCAGTTTCCTGGTTTCCCCCCCATAAAGCCGCTGCCCACCATCAGGGATGTTGTGGCGCAGACCCGGCAAATCGCCGAGCAGGTACGTCAAGCAGACTCGCACCCTGCCGAGGCCAGTCCGGTCCCGCAGGAGTCTGCAGAAACCGCCCTGCCCCCGGAGGAGACACCGGCAACCGCGCCGTCTCAGGAGGAAATCCCTTCGGAGACGGATCGCCCGGCCCCAGAGCCGGCCTTGCCCGAACCCCCTCAGGATGAGGCTTCGTTCGAGACTTGCTGGCAGCAGATGGTGGACGTCATCTTCCAAAAGAAGCCGGCGTTCTATCACCAGCTCCGCGACTATCCTCCAAGATATGAGGATGATGTGGTTTACGTGGATGTGGAGAACGATTTCCAGAAGAACCAGCTGGAAATGAGCAAACGGTCCATGCTGGAGTATTGGCGAAACCATTTTGCCTTGAATGTCAATGATATAGAATTTGTCATTCATGAGCATGAGAAAAAGAAGGTGATTTACACCAGTGAGGACAAGGTGGCGAACATGCTGGAGCAAAATCCCGAGCTGAAAGACTTCTTGCAAGTGCTGAATTTCAGAATCAAGGATTAAATAATTAAAACATGAATAGAATGAAAAAAAGTTTACTGTATTTGATGTTGATGTCGGCTGTGGTGATGAGCTATTCCCAAGGCTTTTTGCACCGTGCCGTCGTGGATGGCCGTGTGGACAGTGTGCGGCAAGCCATCAACCTGCCGCAGGAGTTCACCGGCGAGGGTGTCATCATTGGGGTCACGGACTGGGGGTTCGACTATACTCACCCCGTTTTTTACGACACCAATATGATCCACTATCGCGTGTTGCGCGCGTGGGACCAGTTCAAGACGTCAGGACCCAGTCCCGCCGGTTTTGACTACGGAACGGAGTACGTGGGGGCGGAGCAGCTCCTGACCGCCCGGTGCGACACGAGCAACGTCTATGACTATGCGTATCATGGCACGCACTGTGCGGGCATCGCCGGCGGTGCAGGCGCCGGGACTCCATACAGGGGCGTGGCCGTGGAAGCCGAGTTTCTGTTCGTCAGTGTCGGCCTCTTGGATGAGCAAGTCATCGATGCTTGGCGCTGGATGTACGATGTGGCGCAACAGGAGGGCAAACGCCTGGTGATCAGCTCCAGTTGGGGGCTTTACTACTTGGATAACATGGATGGCACCGGCCCCTTGGCTGAAGAGATGCAGAGACTGACCGACCTCGGGGTTGTTTTCGCGGTCAGCGCTGGAAACAACGGCGACGTGAACTGCCACATGATGCACACGTTTACCCAACACGACACCATCCGTACCCAATTTGCCATTCCGCATTCTTCCATCGGCTCAACAATCTCCATGATGGGCGAGGAGAACTCCCCTTTCTCTTTTTCGCTGTTTGTCATGGACAATTCCTTCAATATCCTCGCCGAGACCCCTTTCTACAGCACGTCTCATCACCAGGACATAGAGTCCGAACTGGTTGTTGGCACAGACACCATCAGTTATTGGGCTGTGATAGATTCGACGAACCCATACAACCAAAAGCCTGAAGCGGACCTTATGGTCGGAAAGAAAGACAGTTACAGATTTGGACTTGCGGTGGTTGCGGAGAGCGGGACATTCCATGCGTGGAATATGGCCCTTATAGAGAGCAATTACGGCAACTGGGGTGGCGATTTTATCCGTCCGTCCTCTCATCCAGATTGGGTCGCGGGCGATAATTTGTATAATATCAGCACGCCCGGCAACATTGATTGCGCCATTACCGTGGCAGCCCATTCCTCCAGATACCAAGCGCCATCCGGAAACATGGCGGGCGGCAGCATCGCCTCCTTCTCCAGCAGTGGCCCCGGATTCCATGCCGAGACCAAGCCGAACATCTCAGCCCCTGGGCGCAACATCATCTCAGCGCTCTCCAGCTATACCAACACCTACAGCGGGACCTACATCGCCTCGAGGGAGTTTAATGGCCGCACCTACCGTTTCGTCTCTCTGTCCGGCACTTCCATGTCCTGCCCGTTCGTGGCCGGAGTCGCGGCGTTGGTGTTGCAGGCCAATCCGGGCCTTTCCGCCGCTCAGGTGAAGGAGATTCTGCTGCAAACCGCATACAACGACGACTATACCGCGCAGGCTGGTGTGCTGCGCTTCGGCTATGGCAAGGTCAACGCTTACCAGGCCGTCCTCAGTGCCTTGGCTACCGTGGGCGTGGAAAGCTATGCCGCACCCGAAGAGTCGCTGTACACGGTGTATCCCAACCCGGCGGCAGAGCGTTGCTATGTCACGGCCAACACGGCAAGTGCCAGCGTGGCCTGCCGGGTGCTTGACCTCTCGGGCCGGACAGTACTGCAAACCACGCTTACGCCGGGTGTAAACCCGCTTGACTTGCACTCGCTTACCCCGGGATACTACCTGCTCAATATTACCGATGACAAGACCGTGGTCACCAAGAAGCTCGTGGTGACGGGCAGGTAGGCAAGGACGGCTTGGCGTGCGCGGCCGGCGACAAAAACGGCATAATTATTGCAAGCAATACTAACAGATAAGAAAAAAGATAATGGGAGAATATATTCCGAATGAATATTTAGAGAACAAGACCGTCGTGCAAAAGTACCGGGAGTTGCTTCAGGTGATGTGGCCGCGCACGAGCGAGGAGGAGCGCAAGCTGATCCGGAAAGCTTTCGTGCTCGCGACCAACGCCCATTTCGGTGTGCGGCGCAAAAGCGGGGAACCCTATATCTACCACCCCATCGCGGTGGCCATGATTTGCTGCGCTGAGATGAACCTCGGCGTGACATCCGTCATCTGCGCACTGCTGCACGATGTGGTGGAGGACACCGACTACACCCTGGAGGACATGCGCGACCTCTTCGGCGAAGTGGTGGCCAACATTATCGACGGACTCACCAAAATCGACGACCTTGTGGTCGACAACCAGAACATCTCCCTCCAGGCCGAGAATTTCAAGAAGATTTTCCTCTCCATGTCCAAGGATGTGCGGGTGATTCTCATCAAACTCGCCGACCGTCTCCATAACATGCGCACGCTCGACGCCATGCCGCCCGAAAAACAGCTGAAAATCGCCTCCGAGACCTCCTACTTCTACGTCCCCTTTGCCCACAGGCTCGGACTTTACGCCATCAAGAGCGAACTGGAGGACTATGCCATGCGTTACACCAACCCGACGGAGTATTTTGCCATTGCGGAAAAACTCAAAGACTCCGAGAAGGAGCGCGCCACCATCATCCCGGAGTTCGTCGCGCCCATTAAGCAAGCTCTTGATAAAGCCGGCATAAAAGCGGAAATCACAAGCCGCACAAAGTCTGTCTCCTCCATCTACAACAAGATGCTGCGAAAACAGATCAACTTCGAGGACGTCTATGACATTTTCGCAGTGCGTTTCGTGTTCGAAAGCCCAGTGGAGGAGGAATTCGGGATATGCTGGAAAATCTACCGCATCATCTGCGACCTTTACCAGACAAACCCCTCCCGCGACCGCAATTTCCTGGCACACCCCAAACCCAACGGCTACCAGTCTCTGCATGTGACCGCCATGAGCAAGCAGGGACGGTGGGTGGAGGTGCAGATCCGTTCCAAACGTATGGATGTGATTGCTGAAAAAGGTCTCGCCGCCCACTACCGCTATAAGGAGGACGGGGAAACTGAGGATGCCGAGCTGAACCGGAAACTCGAGGACTGGCTGCTCAAGACCCGTGAAATCCTCGACAGCAAGGATGCCGACGCCCTCGACTTCCTCAGCGAGGTGCGCCTCAACCTCGGCCTGAAGGAAATCTACGTCTTCACCCCGAAAGGCGATATGAAGACTCTGCCACAGGGATCCACCGTACTCGACTTCGCCTATGCGCTGCACACCAACCTCGGCGACCACTGCATCGGAGCCAAAGTCAACTATAACATCACGCCCGTCAATAAAACCCTCAGCAACGGCGACCAGGTGGAGATCATCACCTCCAAGAAGCAGTTCCCGAAGCCCGATTGGCTGGAGTTTGTCCAAACCCCCAAAGCGCGCCGCAGCATCAAGGACTTTTTCCGAAATGAACAACACGAACTCGTCTCCTCCGGAAAACTGATGCTCAAACAGTATTTCGACGAACTGAATCTCGACTTCTCCGAAGAGAACGTCCGCAATCTGATGGAGGCTTCCCTGGAGAAAACCCCAGAGGCTTTCTGGAATAGTGTCGTGTCCAAGAAGTTGTCAAAGAGTAAGATACAGAAGCTGATGTCCACGCCAAACGCGAAGGAACTGGCCGACTTCCAGCAAAAGGTGTCACAGGAGATTGAGTCCAAGCCCCTTGACCAACTCATCGAGGAACAGTTGGATGTCACCCCGAACGCTTTCTTGCTCGACGACGACTACGAACAGATCAAGTATGTGCTGGCCGACTGCTGCAACCCTATTCCCGGCGACACAGTGGTGGGTTTCCAGGTGTCGGACAACCGCATTGTGGTGCACCAGACCAGCTGCCCCAACGCCATCGCCCAGATGTCGCGCTTCGGCAACCGCATTATCAAGACCAAATGGCGCAAAGGCCAAAACATCGCCTTCCTCTCCGGCATCAAGCTGAAAGGTTTCGACAGAAAGGGCATCATCAAGGAGATGATGGACGTGGTGACCTCACAGATGGACTTGAACATTCGCTCTTTGAACATTGAGACCAAAAACAGCATCTTCACCGGCACGCTTATGCTCTATATACAAAGCGTCAAGACCCTCAACAACCTTATCGACCAACTTCGCCAGATCGACCAGATGGAATCCGTAGAACGTATCGGGTATGAAGTTAATTAGGAAACATGTTTATAACATTCTAATATTCAAATTAATAACCAATTAAATTCAAAAAAATGAAAGCATCAGAGATTTTAGCATTCGTGGCAGGAGCTGCCGCCGCTACAGGAATCACCCTTTTGTGCACCACCGAGAAGGGCAAGGAAATCCGCACCAAAGTGAGCGAAAAAATGACACGCGAGGAAATCGACCGCGTCATCGCCAGACTGAAGGAGAGACGTGCCTCTGCCCCTTCGGAAGACGACTTCAACATCAACATTGAAGACGACGACTTCAGCCACGAAATCCACGACGAGGAATTGTAATGGATATCTTAGGTAGATTCACAAGGAAGTCGGAGCGCGGCGAGAAGACCTGGAAAGATGCCAAGACTTATTTCTCGCAGCGCTACGACTTGCTGAAGTTGGAGTTTTTGGAGAAGTCCTCGCAACTCCTGTCGGTGGTTTTCTCCCTGCTGATAGTTGTCGTATGCACCCTGGTGGTGCTGGTTTACTTGTCGTCGGCCGCCATCCACTGGCTCACGATGGCACTGAACGCGGCATGGGCCTACACGATCCTGTGCGTCCTCTTTGTTGCCATCATCCTGTTTGTGCTGGCCAAAAAGGACGTGCTTTTCGTGAAACCCCTCGTCCGCAAATTCAGCCGCATCCTCTACTCGGAAGAGAAAGTGGAGCACGTCGATGCGGAAAATGTGATGCAGGATGTCGAGGATGAATATGACGTCAAGAAAGGAGGCGCCTATGGACAATAAGCGGACAGCCCCTTTCATGGACCTGCAAGACATCGCCAAGCGCAAGCAGCAACTCCGCGCCGAAATAGAAGTGCAGGAACGCAAGCTGAGCAAGGATCTGGATGCTTACCAGGATGACATCGACACCTTCAAGAAAGTGTGGTCCGGACTGAAGGGGGCCAAGAATTTCGGACAAAACTTCTTCTCGTCAGGCATCGGCCAAGCAATACAGACAGTGCGTTCCCTGCCTGTCGGGAAATCATCAGGCATTTTCTCCAAAGGGAAGTGGGGTGGATGGCTCACGGCCTTCTCCGTCGGCGCGGAAGTCGTGAACTGGTTTGTCCAGCGCCGCAAACGGAAAAAGAATAATACCTAACCGTCGCGAACCGTAAAGAGGGAATTTGTATCTTTGCGCCCGTTTGGACGAGGCACGGTTCCGGATGGTAGGCTTGTGATGGCAAGTCCCAAGTCTATGGTCTTACGTTTTAAGTCAACATCAAAAATCAAATAAACGAACAGAAATGTCAGAAAAAATTTTATCGAAAGTGAACCCCGGTGTGGTCTATGGCAAGGACCTGCAGGAGATTTTCCGTATTGCCAAGGAAAACAAGTTCGCGCTTCCCGCAGTGAACGTCGTCGGGACAGACTCAATTAACGCCGTCATGGAGGCCGCCAAGGCGGTAAACTCACCGGTGATGATCCAGTTCTCGAACGGTGGCGGCGTGTTCTGCGCCGGCAAGTCGCTCAGTAACGATGGCCAGCAAGCCGCCATTCAAGGCTCCATCTCCGGTGCCATGCATATCCACCGCATGGCCGAGATGTACGGAATCCCTGTCGTGGTGCACACTGACCATGCCGCAAAGAAACTCCTCCCCTGGATTGACGGCCTGTTGGACGAGGGCGAGAAGTTCTACGCCGCACACGGCAAGCCCCTCTTCAGCTCCCACATGCTCGACCTGTCGGAGGAACCGCTGAAAGAGAACATTGAAATATGCAAGAAGTACCTTGCACGCATGTCGAAACTGGAGATGACCCTCGAAATCGAACTCGGCATCACCGGCGGCGAGGAAGATGGGGTTGACAACACCGGCATCGATAGCGCCCGCCTCTATACCCAGCCCGAAGATGTGGCTTACGCTTACGAGGAGCTTAGCAAAATCAGCCCGAATTTCACCATCGCTGCCTCCTTCGGCAATGTGCACGGCGTCTATAAGCCCGGCAACGTGAAACTGGAACCCATCATCCTGCACAATTCCCAGGAATACATACAGAAGAAGTTCAACACCGCCGCTAATCCCGTGAACTTCGTGTTCCACGGCGGCTCCGGCTCCGAACCCGCCAAAATCAAGGAAGCCATCAGCTACGGTGTCATCAAGATGAACATCGACACCGACACGCAATGGGCTTTCTGGGAAGGTGTGATGAACTACTACAAGAAAAACGAAGCTTACCTCCAGTCTCAGATCGGCAATCCCGAAGGCGACGACAAACCCAACAAAAAGTATTACGACCCGCGTGTCTTCCTTCGCGAGGGCGAAAAGTCAATGGTGGAGCGCCTGAAAGTCGCTTTCAACGACCTGAACTGCGTTGACAGACTGTAAAAGGATACCAAACATGATGAAGTATATGGAGAATCTGCCGCGTAAGGGGTTGATTCTCCTTTTTGTTGTACTATGCCACATGGGGCCAGGGCAAATTTTTGCACAACCCACCGTGAGCTTCTCAGTCCAAAGCGGTTTCTACGACAAACCCTTCCCCCTGGCTTTGACTATGCCGGAAGCTGCCGAGGGACAGGAATATGTGATTCGATATACGTTGAACGGCAGTCAACCGCAAAAAAGCAGCCCCGCCTATAGCCAACCCATAATGTTGGATGAGCGCAGCTTTTCACCGTCTAATATATATAGGATACAGAATGCCCCGGACGAGCTTTGGCACTGTCCCGAACGGGTGGACCGCATCGTTGTCGTGCGTGCCGCTGTGTTCGGCAAATCCGGCGAGCGCTGTTCGGAGGTGGCCACTGCATCGTATGTCATCACATCACTGTTGGGAAGGAGCATTTCCCTTCCAGTCGTCTCACTTTGCGTGGATTCCGCGGACTTGTTCGACTACCAGCATGGGATATTCGTGCCAGGAGCTTCTTTTGATCCGGCAGACATAGAGAAGACGGGCAATTACTACCGCTCGGGGAAAGCTTCGGAACGCATGGCTCATTTCGAGTTCATGGATGGTGATGACCTGGTGGCCCAGGATTGCGGGCTTCGGACACACGGGAACATCAGCCGACGCTATGCCCAAAAAGGGATGTCGCTGTATGCAAGGCAATCCTATGGGAAAAAGAATTTCAAGGGCATTTGGCTTGGAAGCAAAGACAAACGGCTGGTGTTGAGACCTTTTTCCAGCGCATGGACCCCGGCCGGTTTCCAGAACTACTTCTGCCAAATGCTGGCCTCGAGCGTGAACCTCCACTTCGATAATCTGGCCTGCAAGCCGGTTGCAGTGTTCCTCAATGGCGAGTACTGGGGAATCTATTTCCTGGAGCAGAAGCCGGATGAGAAATATGTGGCCAGGAAGCAAGGCGTTGACTCTAAGTCGGTTCGTCTGGTTGAAGATTGGGCCGGACATGACGATGATGGAATCGACAGCGGTTTCGTGGAACTGATGCAATGGGTGGCGGCGACGGACTTTTCAGATAACCAAGCCTATGAGGAGTTGTCGCAACGTGTTGATATTGAGTCGTTTGTTGATTATGTCGTGTTCGAGACCTTCATAGGGAATCGAGACTGGCCCGCCAACAACATGCGGTGTTGGTCGGTGGACGGAAGTCCGTGGCGATTCATTTTCTTCGACGGCGATGCTATTCGGACGACCCGTTTTGATGCCGTGGGCAACGCCATGTCGTGCGACAGTTCTGTCTCGTGGCC
Organism: uncultured Bacteroidales bacterium; assembly: GCA_946186495.1. Classification (GTDB taxonomy): domain Bacteria; phylum Bacteroidota; class Bacteroidia; order Bacteroidales; family WCHB1-69; genus F23-D06. The sequence goes on along the minus strand of CAMHNQ010000019.1, from coordinate 13,904 downwards.
AGCCTCCCCGGAGTCCACGTTGTTATTGCGCAAATTGTTGGTTAATAAACGATTCCGGCATAAGTTTCGAACCCGTATGAACGAGCTTTGTGAAAATCACTTCCAATGGTCCGTTTTCGGGGTGGGGGAGTGCTTGTCGCCGCTTTTCGGGGTGGTGGTCAATGACTTGGAGCGCGAGATTTCCGCGCAGTCCGCGCGTTTCTCATATCCCAAAGGAGTTCGTGCGTGGAAAGCAAACGTCCGGCAGCTGCGCCGTTACTTCAAACGGCGTGCGGCTGTAGTGCAACGGGAGTGGGAAAGACGTCTCGACGAGCTGGACGGACGTCCATCATCGATGGGCATTCCCATCATTCTTTCTGCTCTGCTTGCCTTGATAGCGCTCTCGACCATAGCCGTGCGTAGGTGTCGTAGGCGTTTGCGGGGTCGGTGACGAGGGCGACGGCTTCGTCAAGGGTCACCTCCGTGTCATCTAAGCGGGCGGGCACATAACCCATTTCCCGTGCTTTCTCGCCGGTGTAGACGAAGTAGGTGCAGGTGCATTCCGCGCAGCACACGCCCTCGGGGCTGAGAATCTCTCCATGAACGACCGCGATGTTGTGACGCTGCTCGATCAGCTTGGCGTTCAGGCGAATGTATGGCCATAGTGTGCTTACGGGTTTGCGGTAGCGCATCTCCATTTTGGCGGTCACTCCGGAGGTCTGCATTTGGTAAAAGACCACCCATCCGCAGATTTCGTCCAGAAGGGTGGCCTGGATTCCGCCGTGCAGGGTGTCAATCCAGCTCACATAGTTAGAGTTCGCCTTCCAGACCGACACGACTTGCCCGCCGTCCCAGTAGAACTGCATGTGCACGCCCATCGGGTTGTCCGGGTTGCAGCCGAAGCAGTTGTATCCGTGTGTGTTGCCTATCCAGGGGTTGATGATTCTTTTCATTTGGATTAAAAGGTTTAATTGTTTATGAGGCGGCGAAAATACAATTTTTTGCGTTTTGCCGAGAAATTTGTATTTTTGCCGTTCAAAACTTAAAATTTCAAATTATGAGTTACAAGATTATTGATGTAGAAGGAATTGGCGATGCATATGCCGGAAAACTGACCGCAGCGGGTATCAACACTGTGGAGGAACTGCTCGAGAAGGGCAAGAAACCCGCAGGGCGTGAGGAACTGGCCGAGAAAACAGGCATCTCTCCCAAGTTGATCCTCACCTGGTGCAATCACGCCGACTTGATGCGTGTCAACGGTGTCGGGCCGCAATTCTCCGAACTTCTGGAAGCCGCCGGCGTCGATACGGTCAAGGAGTTTCGTCATCGCGTGGCCGAGAACCTCTTTGCCAAAATGACCGAAATCAACGAGCAGAAACACCTGGTAGGCCGCGTGCCCGCCGTCGCCGAACTCCAGAAAATGATTGACCAAGCCAAGGAGCTTGAACCCATGATGGAGTATTAATAGGCTGTTTTGTAGAGACGCAAAATTTTGCGTCTCTACATTACCTATTTTTGTATCTTTGCCGCCGTTTTTATTCGACACCTATGGATGATAATTTATGTAAATTGTTGATAACCAAAGGGGAGCTGAAACAGAGCATCTTTTCGGTGACCTTGGAGACCATGCAGCTTTTCAAGGATGCCGCGAAAAGCTTTGAGGAGTTCTACCGTGAGCATTATGCTGACAATCATGACAATATCCCGGTATTGTTCACCAACAAGAACCAATACCAGTTCATGCTCAAGTTCGGCGGTGACGTGCTGATTTTTCTGATGCACACCAATGTCTTCGAGTTCTCTCGCGACCACGAAGTGATGCGCACCCCCTATATCAGGGAGGACCGTGACCGCTCCTATTGCGGGATGATCCAGATTTTCAACTTCCTCGGCGACTCACTCAAATACGACCGTGTGAATGACCTCGGCTATATGATTGGGCGGATATTCATCAACAAGGAGGGCCATTACTATATTGAGGGCAAACGGGAGTTGGCGCAGGTCATTAACAATTTTAGCGCTAACGAGATCTCCGCCAGCGCGGTGTCCGAAATCCTCAAGTCAGCCATCCAATACACGCTTAATTTCGACCTTTTGGTGCCAAATTATGAGGATATGAAGATCATTACCGTGAACGATATCCAACAATTGGAGGAGCAAACCAATCTTCTTAGGACTGGTAAACGATTGGGATTCAGGTTTGAACAAGACAAAAACGACTAAGTGAATTTTTTTTTCCACGGACGTCGTGCGATATTGAAAAAAGTGTATTTTTGCACCGTCAAAATGACACTCGAATGGCGTGTTCGTCTAGTTGGCCTAGGACGTAAGATTTTCATTCTTAAAATCAGGGGTTCGAATCCCCTACACGCTACAACAAGCAACCTGTTTCGGGTTGCTTTTTTTTGCCCTATGTCTAAGCAGTATCGTGTGATTCCCATATTCCTCCCTATGCTGGCCTGTCCGCATCGTTGCGTCTATTGTAACCAGTATGTGATTTCCGGGCAACAGAGACTTCCTGATGTAGAAGATGTTAGAAATACTGTGGAACGCAACCTCTCCACAATCCCCTCGGATTTCCATAAACGTATCGCCTTTTTCGGCGGGAGCTTCACTTGTCTGCCATCCGCCATCCGTGACCGTTATCTCGACGCCGTGCAGCCCTATGTCTTATCGGGACAGGTGGAAGGGATCCAGATCTCCACCCGGCCGGATTATGTGGACGAATCGGTCTTGCAAAGCCTTAAGCATAAAAATGTTAAATTGATTGAGCTTGGCGCTCAATCCCTTGACGATGAAATCCTGAAACGGTGTGGGAGAGGTCATGGCGTCGCGGATGTCGAGCGTGCTTCCGCCTTGGTTCGCAGATTCGGCATCGCCCTGGGCCTGCAGATGATGGTCGGGCTGCCCGGAGACACCCGCGAAAAGTCCATGCATACCGCCAAGCTGATCTCCGAGTTCGGGGCCTGCTGCACGCGGATCTATCCTACGCTCGTCGTTGAAGGCACTGCGCTGGCCGAAGACTTTAGGAAAGGCCGGTACCTCCCTCTGTCATTGGAAGAAGCCGTGGACTGGTGCAAGGACCTCTATCGCTTTTTTGTGAAAGAGGGGGTCGCGGTGCTGCGTCTTGGACTTCATCCGACGGAGGATTTGCGCAACGGCGGGAATCTGCTCGCCGGCCCGTTCCATGTATCTTTCAAGGAACTGGTCCTCACAGCGTTATGGCGTGACCGTATCAGCAGTCAGATTGCTGCGGAACAGCGGGAAGACATCACCGTAGTGGTGCCGTCTCAAGAAATCAACTACGCCGTCGGCTATGCTTCGGCGAATCGGAAAAGATTTCCTCACGTGAAATTCCAACAGGCATAGATTTCCCACCCGAAACACTGTAATCGGCTGATAGTCAGTTATGTCTGAAAAAAAAACAATTTTCAGCCCACAGCTTATGTATATATATTATATTTGCCCCCGCTAAAAAAAGCAATGTATTTTAGTGTTAAAATGCTTATTCTTAAATAGTTAGGTATATGAAGATTTCTTACAAATGGCTGAAAGATTTAATGAAATTCAACTTGACGGCGGCGGAGACGGCCGAATATCTCACCGACTGTGGGCTTGAAGTAGAGGGGGAGGAGACTTTCGAGACGATCCGAGGCGGGCTCCGCGGCATCAAGATTGGCGAAGTGCTCACCTGCGAGGCGCACCCCAACTCCGACCACCTGCACGTGACGACCGTCAACGTGGGAGATGCGGAGCCTCTGCACATCGTGTGTGGGGCCGCCAACGTCGCCGCCGGCCAAAAGGTGGTTGTGGCCACTGTCGGCACGGTGCTCTACAGCGGCGAAGAGTCTTTCACCATCAAGAAATCCAAGCTTCGTGGGGAGGTGTCAGAGGGCATGATCTGCGCGGAGGACGAAATCGGGCTCGGCAGCTCGCATGACGGCATTATGGTGCTTCCCGAGGACGCGGTGCCGGGCACGCCCGCAGCCGAGTACTTCCGTGTGGAGTCGGACACGATTTTCGAAATCGGCCTGACCCCCAACCGTTGTGACGCCATCTGCCATTTTGGCGTTGCCCGCGACCTCTATGCCACTTTGATGCACCATGGCGTCCCCTGCGGCTCCCTGGTCCGGCGCAACGCCCGCGAGGTGCAGCCTGTCGCCGGGGTGCACAGCCGCGTGGACATCATCGTTGAAAATGTCAAGGACTGCCCCCGTTATTCTGGTGTGCTTGTTGAGGGTGTCACTGTCCGGGAATCCCCCGAGTGGCTGCAGACGAAACTCCGCTCCGTCGGTGTCCGCTCCATCAACAATATCGTGGACATCACCCAATTCATCATGCTGGAGCTGGGCCAGCCGATGCACGCTTTTGATGCGGATAAAATCGAAGGCAACAAAGTGATTGTCAAGAATCTGCCCGAAGGGACCCCCTTCGTGACCTTGGACGGCAATGAGGTGAAGCTCAGCGCCGACGACCTGATGATCTGCAATGAGAAAGAGGGTATGTGCATTGCCGGCGTCTATGGCGGTCTGCACTCCGGCATCACCGAGAACACCACACGCCTCTTCCTGGAGAGTGCCTACTTCAACCCTGTCAGCATCCGGAAAACGGCGAAACGCCACGGGCTCAAGACCGACGCCTCCTTCCGCTACGAGCGCGGCTGCGACCCCTCTATCACCGTTTACGCCTTGAAACGCGCCGTCGAGCTTGTTGTGGAACTTGCCGGCGGCTACCCCGTAATGGATATCGTGGACCGCTATCCCAACGAGATCCCCTCGGCCCAAGTGACCCTCTACTATGACGAGGTGAACCGTGTGGCCGGCAAGGTCATCGACAAGAAGACCATCACCAACATCCTCATTCTCCTCGACATGGAGGTGAAATCCGGCGGTGACGACAAAATCATCGTGACGGTCCCGCTGAACAAAGCAGACGTGACGCGCCCGATCGACCTCATAGAGGAGATCTTGCGCATATATGGATACAATAACATTGAAATCCCGGCCACGCTGAACTATGACATGTCCTGTCTGCGCCAGAACGACACGGCCTACCAGATGCAGCGGACCATCTCCAGATACCTGGCCGACAACGGATTCTTCGAGGTGATGAACAACTCCCTCACAAAGGCTGAATACGCCGCCAAATACGACTTCATGGACGCGAACGAGACCGTAAAGCTGCTGAACCCCCTGAGCAGCGAGCTGAACGCCATGCGCCAGACGTTGCTCTTCTCCGGACTGGAGAATGTCTCCCGCAATGTCAACAACAAGATGGCTGACCTTCGGCTCTTCGAGTTCGGGAAAATATACAGCCTTGACCCGAAGACAGTTGCAGGAGATGATGTGACTGTCCGCTATCAGGAACGCGACATGATGTCCATGTTTGTCACCGGAAAGCAGGGTGAGGACAATTGGGAGGGTCCGGCCTTGGCTGCAGACTTCTTCTACCTGCGCAACATGATTGACAACTTCTTGCAACGCGTCAACTTCCCGCTCGAGAAGATGCAATTGGTGACCGACAGCGAGCCGCGCATGTTCGCGCAGCATGTCAGTTACAAAGTCGGCGACCGGATGCCCGTTCACGTGGGCGTGTTGCGCGCTGACATCCTTCGGCAGTTCGACCTGAAAAAGCCGGTCTTTTATGCCGAAATCGATGTGAAGCTGCTGGATGAACTGCGTGATAAGGGCCCCGTTTCCTATCAGACAATCAACACGTTCCCTGCCGTCCGCCGCGACTTGGCATTGGTGGTGGACAAATCCGTGACATACGACATGCTCGAGAAAATCGGCTTCAAGTATGCTTCCAAGCTGTTGAAGAAAATAAACCTGTTCGATGTTTATGAAGGCGCAGGGGTTGGTGATGGCAAAAAATCTTACGCGCTGAATTTCGTGCTTCAGAGTGCCGACAAGACGCTCAACGACGAAGAAATCAACAAGGTGATGAACAAGCTGATTTCCGCATACGAGCGCGAGGCAGGTGCGCAATTGCGTTAACCAAGGGACGTATAAAAAATAGTGATGACTATTTACAAGGGATTAGAGACTTTGCCGAGGATGGAGAACCCGGTTGTGGCTGTCGGCGCGTTCGACGGCGTCCACCTCGGTCATGTCCGCATCCTGCGTTTCCTGCGCGAACAGGCTCAACGGAGCGGCGGGACAAGCGTGGTTGTCACATTCCATCCGCATCCCCGCATTGTCCTCGGTCCCGAGTCAGGCTTTTTCGCCATCAACCCCTTGGAAAGGAATCTTCAGCAGATTGAAAAGGAGGGGGTCGATGTTGTCGTGGTGCTGCCTTTCACGAAGGAGTTCGCAAAAAAGTCATACCAGCGGTTCATCGAAGAGGTCATCATCGGGAAAATTCACACACACACGTTGGTCATGGGCCCGAATCATGCCTTCGGTCATCATAGGGAAGGGCATCACGACAATATAAAGGCTTTCTGTCGGGAACATGGGTTGCAAGTGGTGGACATTCCCGAGGAGATGTGGCATGAGGCAGGGGTCCATTCCTCCCTCATCCGCGAGCATATCCGCCAAAAAGATTGGGAGACCGTCGATGCAATGCTCGGCTATCCCTATTCGAGCAACCTCAGACAATCGTAGCCTGGCGAAGGTCATCAAGCCAGCAAACAGTAAACAACAAACGGCAAACAGTAAACAGAAATATGAGCAAAAACCTAATCATCGTCGAGTCTCCTGCGAAAGCGAAGACCATCCAGAAGTTCATCGGAAAGGACTATACCGTGATTTCCAGCAAGGGTCACGTGAGAGATCTCCCTGCCAAGGGCATGGGTATTGACATAGCCCACGACTTTGAGCCGCAGTATGAGGTTTTGGACGACAAGCGAGCCCTCATCAATGACATCAAGAAGAAGGCGGCCGAGGCGGACACCATCTGGCTCGCAACCGATGACGACCGCGAGGGGGAGGCCATTTCCTGGCATTTGATGGAAGTGACCAATATGGACCCGAAAAAGGTGAAACGTATTGTTTTCCATGAGATTACGAAATCGGCGATAGACGAGGCCCTGGCCCATCCGCGCACGTTGAATGTTGATTTGGTGAACGCCCAGCAGGCTCGTCGCGTCCTCGACCGTCTCGTCGGCTTCGAGCTCTCTCCGGTGTTGTGGCGCAAGGTACGCCCGTCGTTGTCGGCAGGCCGTGTGCAGTCGGTGGCGGTGAAGCTCATCGTGGAGCGCGAGCACGAGATAGAGAAGTTCAACAGCACGTCGTCTTACAAGGTTGACGGCCTCTTCTCCCCGCTCCGCGACGGCAATGTGGAGCTGGTGGCTGAACTGAACAAGCGCTTCGCCTCCAAGGAGGACGCTTCTGAATTCCTTCAGCATTGCAGCGGGGCCTCGTTCCAAATATCCGCAATCACGAAGACCCCCGGCAAGAAGAGTCCTGCCCCGCCGTTCACGACTTCCACCCTCCAGCAGGAGGCTGCCCGCAAACTCGGCTTCTCCGTTTCGAAGACCATGGTGGTGGCACAGCAGCTCTATGAGGCAGGTTACATCACCTATATGCGTACCGACTCCGTGAACCTCTCGAATGTGGCGTTGGCCGTGGCCAACAAGGTGGTGTCTGCCAAATATGGCGAGGAGTATGCCAAAACCCGCAAGTATGTCACAAAGTCCAAGGGGGCGCAAGAGGCTCACGAGGCCATCCGCCCGACCGACCTCTCCCGCGAGACCGTGCCTGGTGACACATTCTCGAAAAACCTCTATGAACTGATCTGGAAACGTACCATAGCCTCGCAAATGAGCGACGCCCAGACGGAAAAGACCACCATCACCATCCCGGTGGATGGCCGTTCCGAAAAGTTCGTCGCCACCGGCGAAGTGATCCTCTTCCCCGGCTTCCTGAAAGTCTACAACGAGTCGAAGGACGAGGAGGGCGAAGAGGTGAAGGGCATGTTGCCTGCCATGCAGCTGAACGAGGCCTTGGACGCCAAGAAGGTCCTCGCCACCCAGCGTTACGCCCAACCCCCTGTGCGTTACACGGAGGCCAGTTTGGTGAAGAAACTGGAGGAATTGGGCATCGGACGCCCCTCCACCTATGCGCCTACCATCTCCACCATACAGAAGCGCGAATATGTGCGCAAGGCCACCCGCCAGGGCAAGGAACGCCAGTACGTCTGCCTCACCCTGACTGCCGCCGGCATCAAGGAGGAGGTGAAGAAAGAGAAATACGGCTATGAGAAAGACAAGCTGATTCCGACGGACGTGGGTATCGTGGTGAACGACTATCTCCAGGAGAATTTCAAGGATATCATGGACTACGGCTTCACTGCCGATGTGGAGAAAGAGTTCGATGACATTGCCGAAGGCAAGGCCAACTGGCAGGAGATGATGCACCGATTCTACGGCGACTTCCACCACCAGGTCGATACGGCCATCAACTATTCGACCAAGGCCAGCGGAGAACGTCTGCTGGGTTATGACCCCAAAACAAACGAAAAAGTATTCGCCAAGTTGGGGAAATACGGCCCTATGGTGCAGATAGGGGAGTCCTATGCCGACTCCAAGCCCCGCTACGCCCGCCTTCAGGCCGACCAGTTCATCGACAGCATTACATTGGAGGAAGCTCTCGACTTGTTCCGCCTGCCGCGTAGCCTTGGCGAGTGGAACGGCAAGGAGGTCTCCGTCGGTGTCGGCCGTTTTGGCCCCTATGTGCGTTGCGACAACACCTTTGAGTCCATACCGAAATCCGAAGACCCCTATTCCATCTCCCTTGAACGGTGTGTCGAGCTGTTGGAGAACAAGATGCAGAAAACAGCCGACCGTATCCCCCACGTCGTGGGTCATCTCGACGGCAAGGAAATCCTCGCTGCCGCAGGGCGCTACGGCCCCTATATCAAGTATGACGGAAAGAACATCACCCTTGACAAGGGGACGGACATCAATTCGCTGACGGAGGAGGAGGCTGTGGAGTATATCCGCAACAAGGAGACGAAAAACGTGCTGCTCAGCTTTGCCGAAGATGCCAATGTGAAGGTCATGAACGGTCGCTATGGACCATATATCACGAATGGGACAGATAATTTTAAGATTCCTAAAGATATGATAGCAAACAAGTTGACTTATCAAGAATGCCAACGTATCATTCAGGAGACCGCTCCGACGGCCAAGAAACGCGTTGTCAGAAAGAAAAGATCGTAAGCCATGGACCTGTCACTTTATTTTGAACCTGTCACAGCCGAGTCGCTGCATTTTCCGGATGCGGCGGCCTTGTCCGGACGACTCTTCCATCAGGTGCTGCTCTATGATCCGGCGGCTCCCCTTGACATCTCGGAGGCGGAGATCGCCATCATGGGAGTTCCGGAGACTCGCAACACTTACCGCAACCCATCCTGCTCGCTGGCCCCCGATGAAATCCGTCGTCAGTTCTATCAGCTGTATGGTTGGCGCAAGAATGTGAGGATCATAGACTTGGGGAACTTACGCTTGGGCAATGCAGTCGAGGACACTTACTCAGCAGTGGCCGAGGTGATTTCGTACCTTATCGAAAACAAAGTCATCCCAATCATCTTGGGCGGCGGCAATGACCTCGCCTTTGCCAATTACCGGGCTTATGTGCTGCAGGAGCGTGTCGCCAACCTGGTGGCCATAGACTCGTGCTTCGATCTGGGAGACGAGGCCTCTCCTATACGTTCCGACGCTTATGTCAACAAAATCGTCCTCCAACAGCCCAACTTCCTGCTGAACTACGCCAATATCGGCTACCAGAGCTACATGAACAGCCCCGAATCAGTGAGCATGATGGAACATCTCTACTTTGAAACTTACCGTGTAGGACTGATGCGGCGTAATCTCGAAGAGGTGGAACCGTTGGTGCGAAACGCCGACATGGTCTCCATTGACATCTCAGCCGTGCGCCGCCCCGACGCCCCAGGATGCCCCCATAACTCCTCCAACGGCTTCTATGGCGAAGAAATATGCCAGATCGCCAAATACGTGGGACTCAGCGACAAACTCTCATCTTTCGGCATATACGAATACGATCCCACGCTCGATTTCAACAACCAGACTTCACAGCTGATCGCCCATATCCTCTGGTATTTCGTGGAAGGGTATCTCTTCCGACAAAACGACACCAATTTCAAGAACAGGGACGACTACAGGCAGTTCAATATCTCCGTCTCCGGAGCATTGGAGGAAGTGGTCTTCTTTAACAGCAAAAAATCCGGCCGATGGTGGGTTCTTGTGCCTATCTATCAAAAAGACAGTGATTTGGTAAAACAATATTACCTTCCATGCTCCAAGCGGGACTATGACCTCGCTTGTGAGGACAAAATTTCAGACCGATGGTGGCGTACGTATAACAAGCTCAATCAGTAAGCTGCTGAATGTAGGTTCCATTGAATATTATGCATAGAAAATATATTTAAGTAATAACAAGTATTAATAAACAAATCAAAGGATTATGAAGAAGGGATTTTTACTTTTTTTCGCGTTTGCGTTGACATTTTCGTTCGCTAATGCGCAGGTAGATGAAAAGACGGCCGCCGATGAGGCCTTGAAGACCAAGGTGAAGTCAGCGGCTATTGATAGCGCCAAGAATTGGAAGTGCACGGGCATGCTTGGGCTGAATGGCGCCCAGACCGGCCTTTTCAACTGGGCCGCCGGTGGTAATAACAATGTGACGGGATTTGTGTATGGCAACGTTACTCTCTCGTTCAAGAAGAACAAATGGGCTTGGGACAGTAACCTTGACACGGAGCTGGGCATTATGTTCTCAGGTGATTATCAGCGTTACAAATGGAGAAAGGCCAACGACAAAATCAACTTCACGACTAAGGTGGGCTTCCAGATGCACCCGCAATGGTATCTTACCCTTTTGGGAAGCTTTAGGTCGCAATATGCTCCCGGTAAGGATTACAAGGAGGTGGATGCCGGCACCCTGGATGAGCTCGGAAACCCTGTGCAACCCACACTGATTTCCAAATGGCTCTCCCCTTCCTACACAGATCTCGCACTCGGTATCGAATACCGTCCGAACGACATTTTCACGGTCGGTATCTATCCGGTGGCCGGTCGTTTGACAACCTGCCTTGAAGAGTCTCTCCGCCCCAACTACGGTATGTCCAAATACGACGACGGCACCTTCAAGCCTATCATGCTGAACATGGGTCTCCGCATCAACGGCGGCATCAACTACACGCTGGTGAAGAACCTGAAGATTATCTCCACAATCACCTTGTTCACCCCCTACACTGCCCGCATTCATGACGACAACGGCCAGAAGTTCGGGAACTTCGACGTGGATTGGGATGTGGCCATCTCCTATAGCTTCCTTAAAGTGTTCAGCGTCAGTTTGATGACATCGTTAAAGTACTACGACAAGGTTATGATCGACGGTCCGGCATGGGGCAAGTACAGAGAAGGACCTCGTGCCCGTGTCCAGTTCAAGGAAGTGGTCGGCTTGGGTATCGGCTATAGCTTCTAATCGTGGTGCTAATTTTTTTAGTGTGTAATCAAATTCTTTGTAATGAGACAATTAAGAATCACAAAGCAGGTCACTAACCGTAGCGAGACCCCGTCGTTGGACAAATACCTGCACGATATAGGCAAAGTACCCTTGTTGACGGCCGACGAGGAGGCGGAACTTGCACGCCGCATCAAGAATGGAGACGAAGACGCCCTCGAGAAATTGACGAACGCGAATCTCCGTTTTGTGGTGTCCGTCGCCAAACAGTACCAGAACCAGGGCATCACGCTGTCAGACCTGATCAACGAGGGCAATCTTGGCCTGATTAAGGCCGCCCACCGTTTCGACGAGACCAAAGGGTTCAAGTTCATCTCTTTTGCCGTCTGGTGGATTCGGCAAGCCATTTTGCAGGCTATCGCCGAACAGTCGCGTATCGTCCGCCTTCCCATGAACAAGGTCGGCGTCATCAACAAGATATACAAGACCATGGGGGTGTTGGAGCAGGAACTCCAGCGCGAGCCAAAGGTCTCCGAAATCGCGGAACGCTTGGGCATGACCGAGGAGGAAATCAAGGATTCCATGAAAAACTCCCCGAAGCACCTGTCCATGGATGCCAGCCTCACCTCCGACGATGACACGAATATGTACGATGTCTTGCGCAACGATGACACCATCGCCCCGGACAAGGAGCTTATTTACCAGTCGTTGCAGCAGGAATTGGCTACGGTCATCGACACGCTGCCGACTCGCGAGGCGGAGATTCTAAAACTGTTCTACGGCCTCGGAAGCAAGCACCCGATGACTCTGGATGAGATCGGCGAAAAGTTCGACCTCTCCCGCGAGCGTGTGCGCCAGATCAAGGAGAAGGCCATCCGTCGGCTGCGCCATAACGCCAAATGCAAGGCGTTGCAGTCGTATTTGTAATGGTTGTTGAGGTATTGGCTAAAATGCGGGGGTATTGCCGATTGTTTTTGTGAGTACCCGTTACCGATGGCCCAAAGCCTCAAGTCTCAAGTCAGAAATTAAAAGTAAAAATCAAAGAAAATGAACAAGTTAAGGTTAAAAGATATCATCAAAACCCCTGAGGTGGTTGGAATTGGCAACACCGTGGACGTGAAGGGTTGGGTGCGTTCCAGACGCGGCAACAACTTCGTGCAGTTTATCGCCCTCAACGACGGGTCTATCGTCACCAACCTGCAAGTGGTGGCCGACACGGACAAATTCGAGGAGGCCCTGCTGAAACAGATCACCACTGGCTCCTGCATTCATGTGACAGGCAAGCTGGTTGAGTCTCAGGGGAAAGGGCAAACCGTAGAGGTTCAAGCCGAAACCATCGAGGTCTATGGTACTGCCGACCCGGAAACCTATCCGTTGCAGAAGAAAGGCCACTCCATGGAGTTCCTGCGGGAGATTGCCCATCTGCGCCCGCGCACGAACTATTTCGGCTGCGTGCTGCGCCTGCGTCATGCCATGGCTTTCGCCATTCACAAGTATTTCAACGACAGGGGCTTCTTCTACCTCCACACCCCGCTGATTACCGCTTCCGACGCGGAAGGGGCCGGTGAAATGTTCAACGTCACCACGTTCGACCTCAACAACATCCCACGTACAGAAGATGGCGCAATTGACTATAAACAGGATTTCTTCGGAAAGCACACAAACCTGACAGTCTCTGGACAGTTGGAGGGTGAGCTGGGCGCCATGGCCTTAGGCAACATCTACACGTTCGGACCCACGTTCCGCGCTGAGAACAGCAACACCCCGAGGCATCTGGCCGAGTTCTGGATGATTGAGCCCGAGATGGCTTTCTACGATATCAAGGACAACATGGACCTCGCCGAGGACTTTATCAAACACCTTGTCCAATATGCCCTTGACAACAATATGGATGACCTCAAGTTCCTGAACGACATGTTCGACAAGGAGCTGATTGCGCGGCTGGAGTCGGTCACGAAAGTCGATTTCGTGCGTTTGGGCTACACAGAGGCGATCGACATCCTCTTGCAAGCTAAAAAGAAGTTCGAGTATCCTGTGAAATGGGGTATCGACCTTCAGTCCGAGCATGAACGCTACCTCGTGGAGAATCATTTCAAGAAGCCTGTCATCCTCACCGACTATCCGAAGGAGATCAAGGCGTTCTACATGAAACAGAACGACGACGGCAAGACCGTGCGCGCCATGGATGTGCTCTTCCCGACCATCGGCGAGATTATCGGAGGTTCCGAGCGTGAGGCCGACTACCGGAAACTGCTCAACCGCGTCCACGAATTGGGCATGACGGAGGATCAGTATTGGTGGTATTTCGATACCCGAAAGTTCGGTTCCGCACCGCATTCCGGTTTCGGTCTCGGTTTCGAACGCCTATTGCTGTTTGTCACCGGCATGACCAATATCCGCGATGTGATACCGTTCCCGAGAACTCCACAAAACGCTGAATTTTAGTGATTTGTATAATGATAGGCATAGCTTTTCAACCTGACGTTCAAGGGCGGC
>CAMHNQ010000018.1 GCA_946186495.1 uncultured Bacteroidales bacterium | reverse complement strand
TTATGCGACACACTTCAAAACCCCGTGCAGTCGGAGTCCTTGGAAGTTGATGCGTGAGCCCTGATCTTCAAGGGCGCGGGACGGAATCCCAAGACAGGAAAGAAGAAAGGCGGGATAAAGTCGCGCAATATGCGATTTTTTGAACAAAAAATTATTGTACGGTTGTAATTTGAAAAAATGTATTTTTCAGCATATTCATTTGTCGCTCATTATGACTCCTAACAACCATATCGCTAACGACAGTTCATTACTATCCGATGTTTATTGGTTAGGCAAGATTGGTTGCGTTAAACTTTGCTCTCTGTCATTTTGTTATGTGCCTATGGCAGATTGGTATATACATTGCGTTGGTGAAAACTCCTTTGCAAAAAAAGTCTGACATGCAATCCTCATAATATCAAATGTATTGTATACCTTTCTTCGCTATTTGAGCTTTTGTGTCCATTCTTTTTGTTAATAACAATATAAAAATCCCGGCAGGTACCTGCCGGGATTTTATAATTTATGGAGATGCAATATTTTGCGTCCCTACGATGGATTTTACTCCTCGTCCTTGTGCTCCTCTTCGTATTTCTTGATGATCTCGCTCTGAACATCGGCAGAAACCTGCTGGTATTCGGCGAATTTCATACTATAGGAGGCGCGGCCGGAGGTGATGGAACTCAGCGTGGTGGAGTATTTGTTCATCTCGGCCAACGGAATCTTGGCGTGAATCATCTGGAATGCGCCTTCGCTGTCCATTCCCATCATGATACCGCGGCGGCCCTGCATGTCTGTCATCACATCGCCCATGCGGTCGGCGGGGACGAAAATGTCAACGTCATAAATGGGCTCCAGAATCTTCGGACCGGCGTTCTTGAAGGCTTCCTTGAAAGCATTACGACCGGCCAGTTTGAATGCCAATTCGTTGGAGTCAACCGGGTGCATTTTACCGTCGTAGATGTTCACCACAATGTCACGGGCATAGGAGCCGGTGAGCGGGCCCTCTTCCATCTTCTCCATGATACCCTTGAGGATGGCAGGCATGAAGCGGGCGTCGATGGCACCACCGACAATACAGTTGTTGAAAATCAGCTTGCCGCCCCAAGGCAGGTCGTAGGTTTCCGTGGCACGGATCGGGTATTTGGTCTGGGTGGGCATGCCTTCGTAGTAAGATTCGATAAGCATGTGAACCTCACCGAATTGACCGGAACCACCGGATTGCTTTTTGTGGCGATACATGGCTTCTGCGGACTTCGTGATGGTCTCGCGATACGGAATTTTCGGGGCGTAGTATTCGATGTCGATTTTGTTGAGCTTCTCAATCATCCATTTCACGATGTTGAGGTGTTGTTCGCCCTGTCCGGAGATGATGAGCTGTTTCAGTTCCTTGGACTGTTCCATTTGGAAGGTCGGGTCGGTCTTGCGGATTTCGTTGAGGGCGGCGCCCAGCTTCTCGTCATCGGCGCTGTTGACGGCGCGGACGGCGGTGCGGAACTTCGGGTCCGGATAGACGGTGGGTTCAATCACATCGTCACCCTTGGCCATCAGCGTAGTGCCTGTGGGGGAGTTTTTCAGTTTGATGGTGGCCACGATATCGCCAGCCACAGCCTTTTCAACTTCCACGCGGTTTTTGCCTGCGAAAGCGAGCAGTTGGGAGATACGCTCTTTGGTATTCGTGTTGGTGTTCAGGACGTCATCGGCTTTCTTGATTTCGCCGTCAGCGATTTTGATGAAAGCCACTTCGCCGAGATGCTGTTCGATGCCAATCTTGAAGATGAAGCCTGCGAACGGTTCTGCGGCGTTGTATTTGTGCTCATTGCCGTTTGTGGCTTTCATCGTGCGGCCTTCGTCGGGAGTCGGGCAATTTTTGACGATGAGGTCCATGAGGCGGTCAACGCCTTGGTCAGTCTTGGCGGCGACGCAAATCACCGGGAAGGTGCCGCGGTTTGCGATACCCAGTTTCAGACCGCGAATCATCTCATCCTCGGTAAGGGTACCCTCTTCGAAGAACTTGTCCATCAGTGCTTCGTCATTTTCGGCCGCAGCCTCAATCAGGGCGCTGTGCATCTCTTCTGCCTTGCCCTTTTGGTCTGCTGGAATCTCTTCCACCACCATCTTGCCGCCGTTTACAGGGAATTTGAGCATTTTCATTTGGAGCAGGTCGATGACAGAGTCAAAGCCGACGCCTGCGTTCACCGGATATTGAAAAGCCATGACACTGCCACCGAAGTACTCCTTCAGCTGGTGCAGTGTTTCGTCGAAATTGGCCTTTTCGTGGTCCAGTTGGTTTACGGCGAAAATCACAGGAATGTGGGAGGCTTTGGTGTGACGCCATTGGATCTCTGCACCCACATCAACTCCGTTTTGGGAATTGATGACCATCAGTGCGGTGTCCATCACACGCAAAGCAGACACAGTCTCACCAATGAAGTCGTCGAAACCGGGGCAGTCAACCATGTTGATCTTCGTGCCGTTGAATTCTGCATATAACACGGAGCTTTGGATGGATTGTTGTCTTTCCAATTCCACTTCGCGGTAGTCGGAGAGAGTGTTCTTGTCTTCCACAGTTCCTCTTCTGCTGATGACGCCTCCGTGGAAAGCCATGGCTTCTGCCAGGGTGGTTTTACCCGTTCGGTTACCGCCAATAAGGGCGATATTCCTGATTTCTTTAGTCTGATAAACTTTCATTGGTGTATAATTAATTGATTTATAATATTTTAAATTAAAATAGTAGTAAGCTGCAAAATTATAAAAAATTTTGATATACAGTACGTTAAATTAGAATTTTATTCGATGCGCAGGGCGGGGAACTTTGCCTGTTTTGATTTAGTGCTGTGGTGTGAGTCTTGAGAGAGTCGGTTTATAGGGTTTAACACGAGATGATTTCGGAAATCTTGCGGTCGTGAGGTTCACAGGGGATTTCAGGAAGGAGCTGGAAGTCGAAGCAGATTCCAATGGTGTAGACATCGGGGTGTTGTGCCAGAAAGCGGTCGTAATAGCCTTTTCCGCGCCCCAGACGGTGACCAGCCTTGTCGAAGGCCATCCCAGGAACCACGATGAGGTCGAACTCTCCAGTGTAAGGATGGTTCTGGGGTTCAGGGATGTGGAAATCGCCTTCCGCAAAGGGCACGTTGTCTGACAATTCTGTAGGAATAATGTCGTCTCCGGCCACTTTGGGAAGAATGATGGTCTTCCTGTGCCGCCATGTTTCGATAAAGTCCAAGGTTTGCACTTCGTCCGGAAGGGAGGCGTATAGCATCACCCTGTTGGCCTCCGCGAATCGTGGATGGGCGGCAAGCTTTCGGAGCACCGCCTCAGACTGCAGTTTCAGCTCTTCGGCCGTATGTTTTTTTTTGGTCGCACGTATGGTCTGTCGTAATGCTTTTTTGTCCATCATTTTGCAGGTTGGTTTTCTTTCTTAAGCACAAATACCTCAAAAATAGCGTACAGGAAATAGATTACGAGAAAAGCGATGGCAAAACGTATGGCATCCGCTTGATTCAAATACATGTAGAGAAACAGGAACAATAGGCAGGATAGAATTTTGACTGTGCGTGAGATCATATAAGAGGAGACGAAACGTTTGCCGTCGTTGCCGTTATCGTTGCGAAGCACCACGAACATGGTGAAGAGGGTCATCACAAAGAAAAAGAGCACAATGAAAGGCAGTGCGGGCGAGGCGAGGTGTGGGAACAGCCATTGAAAGAGCAACGACAGTCCGGCTACGATGACGGAGAAGACGATGATGAGAAAAGAGAACTTCCTAATTGGCAACTTTTTGCTCATTTTTTGTTTTTTTTGATGATTTTATGGATGATCGAATGATGAGGTAAAGCGAAACGGCGATACTGGCCAAAGCCCCCAATATAGTAAACAAAGGACTTATATTCAGTGTTTTATCAAGCTTTATGCCTCCAAAAACACCCAATGCAATAAGTGCCCCCATTTCAAATGCCAGATTGGAATAGACGGCGTATTGATGAAAGGGGGATGTTTTTTTTGGGGGTGCCGGATTGGGCATACGCTACTTGCGCTCGGGTTGGGGTGTGGGTTGCTGCTGCGCGATACGGGTGTTGCGCATCTTGCAATTCCCTGAAAATTCAGCTCCGGGTTCGATGGCAATCTTGCCGGTCTCGATGTTACCGATCAGATTAGCTCTGGCTTTCAGAGAAATCAGTTCCGTGACCATCAGGGACTCCGCCTTTACTGTGCCTTCGATCTCTATGTTGGCACATTTGATGTTGCCTTCCACAACACCGCTGCGCCCTACGATGATTTTCGCTTTGGATTCAATGTTGCCTCGCAGCGCACCGTCAATCCGGCAGTCGGAGCTGGTGAGCATGTTTCCTTGTAGCTGGGTACCTTGTGCAATGACGTTAACGGCTGCGCCGCTGTAATCTCGAGTATCTGTTTCTTTCATGTCTATATTGTTTATTGATTCTTTAAGTAATTATCTTTGAAAAATGCCGGATAGTTGGGCCTTTCATCCCGTTTGTTGTAGTAGTTGGTGTAGTTATTGGCACTCATGACATACGGTTCAATGGATTTGTCGTTAATGTCTGAACTGAACATTTCGTTCTTTACCAAGATGTTGTAATAATCCATTGCATCTGCACTGTTGGTGAACTTGGAGATAGTCACCATCTGTCGCTGGTTGTCGATAAAGAAACTGCTGATGGTCAATTTTTTGAGGCTGAAATGCGTCTTGTTGAATGTGTTAAGGTTTTGTTTGACGGTTTGCATAGGCAGTTCGGAAGTTTTCACCAGCAGCACGACATAGTGTTGGTCGTTCGGGTTGAAGATGAATGTAGTCTCTTTTTTCGGCTCGTTGCTTGGGATGGATTGCTGGAGTGCCTCGTTTTCCTCTTTGGAGACGTTTTGGCCGAGGCTTTTTTGGATTTGTTCACGCGTGAAATTCGAGAGATAGTAGCGTGCGAGGTCCGCAACGGGTTCAGTGCCATAATTGGAAACTATGCGTGTTAGTTCGACAATGAGTGTGTCTTGGTTGTAGAGTTGTCCTGTTGCAATGGCACGGAGGTAGGCATACTGTGATTCGAGGGTCAGGTCACTGCAGTTCGGGATGACGGCATCTGCGGCTTGTACCACGTTTCTCCACCGTTTCTGAGTGAAGTCTTCATAAACCTGTGCATATTGGTTTTCCAAAGCTTTCTCTCTGGCAGCCAGTTTGTTGTAGTAATCTGGGTCTTGAATTAGCTTGGCATAGTCGGTTTCCGGGTATTGGGTCAGCAACGTGTTCTTGTAGGTTTCCGCTTTTGAGTTTCCGCTGTTGCGATAGAGTGTGTATAGCATATAGATGGCGGGAAGTGCGTATTCGCTCTTCGGATAGCGTTGTAACAGGGATTCAAAAGAAGCGATGGCGCGTTTGGTGTCGCTTAACAGGTCCTGGTACATGAAGCCTGTCT
Source organism: uncultured Bacteroidales bacterium (assembly GCA_946186495.1). Taxonomy (GTDB): domain Bacteria; phylum Bacteroidota; class Bacteroidia; order Bacteroidales; family WCHB1-69; genus F23-D06. Next base: position 43,436 of record CAMHNQ010000018.1, on the reverse strand, counting down.
CATACAGGTTTTTGGCGATGATGGCGTTGGCCGTGTCTTTAGCCCCTTGTGTCAAGGGTAGGTCTTGCAGATAGTAGGCCTCCTTCTTGGGGTCGGTTTCGCGTTTCGGGATGGGGTTGCCGTCTTCGTCATACTCCACCGTATCATTAACCAGCGACGGGTCGTTCAGCGCTGCCATGTCGTCGAACGAAATCTGAGCCTTGTTGCTGATGAACCAGTTATCCTCCAGTTTACGGTTTCCGAAACGGCGGTAAAAGTCCTGCTGGCCGGCGGTGACCAGTGATTGGTTGTAGAAGTACCATTTTCCGTTGGATGATGTGGTGTTGATGTTGGCGTAGGAGGCTGCGTTCTGCATGGCGAGCATTCGTTCGGCCTCTTCGGCCGCCGCCCTGCGTTCAGCTTCCGTATAATCGGCAATCATCTTCCTGACCCACGCGTTACGCTGCCCTTCAGGCAGATTCGCGATGCGCAAGAGACTGTCTTGCAGGTCGATTTCATCCAATTTGTCCACCAAGTCCTTAAGTACGTTCGCCTTTTTCTGAAGTTGTTCGTAATTCGGGTAGTTTTTGGGCATGGCCATCATGGCCGTGTCGTAGTAGTGCTGGGCTTCACGGTATTCGTCGTTTTCAAAATTGAGGTCGGCTAAGGTGAGGCTGGAGAAAGTTTTCTGGTAGTTGTTTTCCGTCGAGGAGGCCACGGATTTGGCGAGATAGTCCATGCGCAGGACCTCGTCCTCGTCAATGCGGGCGATTTCTGAGAAGGCATAGTAGATTTGGTCGTGATAGTTCTCGTTTTTCTTGTCGTTCAGCATTTTGTTCAGTTGTTTGGTGATGGCATTGCGGTTGGATTCCGTGCCATCGTAGTTAGCGGCGAGGTGCATCTGGGCGCAGAAGGTCATCTCATAGTTGTTGGATTTCTGAATGACTGTCCGGAAGTTTTTTTGGGCTTCGGCCTGTTGTCCGAGTTTTTCATAGAGTTCGCCGAGGATGAGCTGTAGCCGGGTGCGGAATTCCCGTTTCGGATGGTTGGCGAGAGCGTTTCCGATGTAGTCGATGGCCTCTTGAATGTCTCCGTCCGGTGCGGTAAGGTGATATTCGGCCTTGGCCGCATTGAAGAGGATGGCAAAGTTCTTGTTCTTTTTCTTGTCGTTCATGTAGCGGATGGTCTCCAGCAGCTCGTCGGCACTGGTGAAATAGCCTTGCCGCATCTGGGTGCGAGCCAGCAGCACTTCCGCCTCATTCCGCACGTTTGACTTGGGGTAGGTGTGCACGATGTAGTTAAGGACACGTTGTGCTTGCACGTAGTCTTGTTTGTAGAAGTAGGACTTGGCCATCAAGAAGTATGCGTCGTCGATTGTTTTCACATACTCCTTCCCTTTGATCATCATCGAATGCTTGTGTATGGCTTTCGACGACTTTTCTATGGTGCGGTCGAGGTGCGAGAGGCACGGTCCCAGTTCGGTCTTGTCGGGGTAGTTGTAGACGGGCAGTGTGGCCGTGAAATTGTCTTTGGAGAGTTTGGCCAATTCCCGCTCGGCATCTTTCATAGCCTGATTTCCGTTCCAATATACGTTGTACTTGCATGTTACATTGTGGTAGGCGCGGTTCGTGAAAGTGTTTTTGGATGTAGAGCACCCCATCAGTACTGCTATCGTCAGCAGACTTAAACCTATTTCGGAGAATATTTTTGTTTTCTTTCTCAATGATCCGTGATTTTAGTGAAGCGTGTATAACGCAGAAAAGGGGATTTTATTTTGTCTGATTTTTAAAGTATTCATCCAAAAGTCGTTGCACATATTTTCCGAACACGTCGAATTCGATATTGACTACGGAGCCGGGTTTCAGGTTGTGGAAGTTGGTGACCTTGTGCGTGTAGGGGATGATGGCTACGGAGAAGTGGCCTTTTTCAGAATCGACAACTGTGAGGCTGACACCGTTGACGGAGATGGAGCCTTTCGGGACGGTGAAGTTGTTTTTGTCGGGGTTGTAAGTGAAGTAGTATCTCCAACTGCCGTTCTCATCGACCACTTTCTCGCACACAGCCGTCTGGTCGACGTGACCTTGCACGATATGGCCGTCGAATCGGCCGTCCATACGCATGCTGCGTTCCAGATTCACCTCGTCGCCCACTTTCCATGTTCCGAGGTTAGTTTTCAGCATGGTTTCCTCCATGGCAGTCACCACATATTGTTTCTTCTCTCTGTCTATTTGGACCACGGTGAGGCAGCAACCATCATGCGCCATGCTCTGGTCGATGCTGAGTTCTTCCGCGAAGTCCACTTCCAACGTGAAGTTGAAGTTGGTTCGGTCCTTTTCAATCTTTACGATTCTGCCGGTTTTTTCGATAATTCCAGTAAACATTCTTATCCAAAATTAAAACCTGCAAAGATAATAAATTTATGAATGGCGGAATACAAAAAAACGGCCTTCCTGAAAGAAGGCCGTTCCGGAAATCGCATGGGCGATTATTGTTTGGAGAAATTGGATTTGTCCACGCCGCATAGCGGGCAGGTCCAATTGGAGGGGAGGTCTTCGAAGGCGGTGCCGGGGGCGATGCCGTTGTCGGGGTCGCCTACTGCAGGGTCATATACATACCCGCACATGTCGCAAACATATTTTTCCATGTTGTAATAAATTATTGGTTAGACAAATATGGGGACGGTTGGAGTGCCGCCCCCATAGGGATTTGCATTATTTCAAGGGAACGGTGGTGTTCATGCTGCAGATGAGGTCGACGACTTTGTTCGAGTAGCCGATTTCGTTGTCATACCAGGAGACCAGTTTGACAAAGTGCTCGTTGAGCATAATGCCAGCGTTGGCGTCGAACACAGAGGTTCTCTTTTCGTCGATGAAGTCGGTGGAGACCACTGCGTCTTCGGTATAGCCGAGGATGCCTTTGAGTTCGGTTTCGGAGGCTTTCTTCACGGCGGCCTTGATTTCGTCGTAGGTGGCGGCTTTTTCGATTCGGCAGGTCAGGTCAACGACAGAGACGTCGGCGGTGGGGACGCGCAGGGACATGCCGGTGAGTTTGCCTTGCAGGGAGGGGATCACCTTGCCCACGGCCTTGGCGGCGCCGGTGGAGGAGGGGATGATGTTGCCGAGGATGGAGCGGCCGCCGCGCCAGTCTTTCTTCGACGGGCCGTCAACGGTCTTCTGGGTGGCAGTGGCGGCATGAACTGTGGTCATGAGGCCCTCAACGATGCCGAAGTTGTCGTGGATGACCTTGGCCAGCGGGGCCAGGCAGTTGGTGGTGCAGGAGGCGTTGGAGACGATGGGTTGCCCTGCGTATCCTTTGTCGTTCACGCCCATGACGAACATTGGGGTGTCGTCCTTAGAGGGGGCGGACATCACGACGCGTTTCGCACCGGCCTTGAGATGAGCCTCGGCCAGCTCCTTGGTAAGGAACAGACCCGTTGATTCCACGATATACTCGGCACCCACTTCGTTCCACTTCAGGTTGGCGGGATCCTTCTCAGCGGTGACGCGAATCTTGTTGCCGTTCACCACAAGCATGCCGTCTTCCACGGACACTTCACCCTTAAACTTGCCATGCACAGAATCATAGCGGAGCATGTAAGCCATGTAATCCACATCCAGCAAGTCGTTGATGGCGACCACTTGAACGTTGTCTCTTTCTGTAGTGGCTCTGAAAACCAGTCTGCCGATACGGCCGAAACCGTTGATACCAATTTTGATTTTTTCCATAAGGTCTATTTTAATAAAATTAATGAGTTCAAAAATCGGGCAAAGATACAAAATTATATCACCCAAATTTTGTATCTTTGCGAAATTTTTTGAGAAAGTATGTTTAGTCTTTATCTTAAGGAACTTAAGGCGTTTTTAAGCTCTATTATCGGGTACATTTTTATCGGGGTTTTCCTGATTGTCTCGGGACTCTTCATCTGGGTTTTCCCGAATGTCAATAATGTGGTGGAATCAGGATTGGCTGATTTGCAAGGGCTTTTCAACCTTTCGCAGTTCCTGTTCCTCTTTTTGGTCCCAGCCATCACGATGCGGTCGTTTGCGGAGGAGAAACGAACCGGCACGATGGATTTTCTGCTTACGCTTCCGATAACGGACATGCAGATTGTGTGGGCGAAATTCCTCGCATGCCTCACCCTATTGGCGATAGCCCTCCTTCCGACGTTGGTTTATGTGGTGACGGTCTATTGGATAGGCAACCCCGTGGGCAATATTGATATGGGCAGCACGTGGGGCTCCTACCTCGGCCTGCTCTTCCTCGGCGCCTCGTTCATTGCAATCGGCCTGTTCTCCTCAAGCCTCACCAACAACCAAATCGTGGCATTCATCATCGCCGCCCTCCTCTGCTTTATCCTCTCTTTCGGTTTTGCCTTCATCTACTCGTTTGACACCCTCGGCTCTTTTGGATACTATCTCAAGACTCTTGGTGTAGAACATCATTATTCGTCTATAAGCCAGGGTGTTATTGATACCAGAGACGTGGTTTACTTCTGTAGTGTGGTATTTGTTTTCCTTTATGCCACTCGTTTGGTCTTGTTAAGTCGAAAATGGTAATTTTGGTATAGATGGTTCGCCTGTCTTTACAGTATGAATAACAATGGAGCATTATGAGCAACAATATCAGTAACCAGAGCAAGCAATTCAAAAGACGCACTATTCTTGGGTTGGCCGCGGTCGTTGTCGCGGTGGCCATGCTGAACATTTTGTCGTCTTTTTTCTTCACCCGAATCGATTTGACGAAAGACAAACGGCATTCGCTTTCCAAAAGCACCATCGAGATGCTCAAAAACCTGGAAGACCGTGTCTATTTCCGGGTATATTTGAAAGGGAAGGACCAACCTGCCGATTACCAGCTTTTTGCCAAGCAAGTGGAACAGATGCTGCAGAATTTCCGGAGCTATTCCAAGAACGTCTATTATGAGTTCATCGATCCGTTGGACGGAAAGACAAATGAGGAAGTGAACAGCATATTGGGCGAGTTCGTGAAAAAAGGGCTCGAACCGATTCCCGTCAGCCGGGAGGATGCGAGCGGTTTTTCCACCCATGTGGTGATCCCCGGCGCCATTGTCTCCTACCGCAATCATGAATATCCTGCCAAAGTGGTGGTTGCCGACCCTTCCGGAGCCGATTGGATGAAGTATTCCAATGAGGAACTCGAGTACAATCTGGTGTCGCCCGTGCGTCGTCTGATGAAGACAGAAAAACCCAAGGTGGCCTATCTGGATGGCCATGGCGAACTGGATTTTTGGAACACTTGCTGGACGGCCATGCAGCTTCAGCGGTTCTACAATGTCAGCAGGATTACTTTAGACGGAAAGATAAACGCATTGCGCAACATTTCCATAGATGACACTGTGTCGGCGAATCTTGTGCCTGGCGGAAACAAATACGATGTGCTGATTGTCGCCCAGCCGACCGAACCATTCCGCGAATACGACAAATACATCATCGACCAGTTCATCATGCGTGGCGGCAAAGTGTTATGGCTGGTCGATAACACTACGGCCTCTTTGGATAGCCTACAGAGAGCCGGAGAATTCTTTGCAACTCCGAGAGCTTTGTATATCAATGACTTGTTCTTCACTTATGGTGTGCGCTTGAATACTGACCTTATTCAGGATCTGAGTTGTCTGCCTGTTCCGCAGCAGGTGAGCGTTATCGGTGACCAGCCTCAGTACAAGTTCATGGCTTTCCCCTATTGCCTTGATGTTGTGAATTTTGGCAATCATCCTATTGTACGGAACCTCAAAAATGTCAAGTCTGACTTCGCAGGTAGCATCGACTTGGTGGGCAACAACGCCGATTTGACAAAAACTGTGCTGATGACCACATCCGAGCGCACGAAAGTGGTGCCGACACCCTCTATTGTCACTTTGCGCGTGGGAATGGTGAAACCGAATCTCCAGGAGTATTCCTACCGTAATGTTCCCATTGCAGTTTTGGTTGAAGGTAACTTCCAGTCGGCTTTCAAAGGCATCCTGCCAGTCGAGTTCGACACAATCAAGGAGTTGGATTTTCGGGATCATAGCGATTATACGCGCCAGATTTTCGTTTCCGACGGAGATATTATTCGAAATCCGTTCGACAGCCGGCGGAATCAACCCTATCCGGCCGGTTATGACATTTATACTCGCCAGACTTTCGACAATACGGACTTTATCATTAATTGTGTCAACTATTTGTGTGCGGATGATGACTTGCTGCAGCTCCGGGCCAAGAACTTCAAGATAGGATCGCTGAGTAATGAGAAAACACGCAATCACAAAGTGCTGCTTGCCGTAATCAATATTGGGGTTCCGTTGCTGCTCATCACCTTGATGGGCGTGATCCTGATTGTCACAAGAAAAGTCCGCTTCACTAAAAAGCGTTAAGCGGCAGTTGTCGGTCAGACGAATTTCCTTTTCACCAAATTGATAAGGAAACTAGGCAAAAGGAAGCAGAGAAACACGAAAAAGTAGTTGATAATGCCAGGGATTTTGACTTTCCGCCCGTGCATTGTCGCCCGAACCCCACGTCTTGCAATCTGTTCAGGGGATAGCATGATGCCTATGGCACGTAACCGTTTGCGTATGTTCACAGGCAGATTGTAGAGGTCCGTATCTACGGCGCCAGGGCAGACGCAGCATACCTTAACCCCGTAGTGGCTTAGTTCATAGTGGATTCCCTTTGAGAACCTGAGCAAGTAGGCTTTTGATGCCTGGTAGACGGCGATGGTGGGGAAGCTCATGAAAGCTGTGATGGAGGCGGCGTTGAGGATGTAGCCGCATCTGCGCTCTTTCATTGTCTTGCCGAACAGTACGCATAGGTCTGCAGGGGTGGTGCAGTGCAGCATCGTCATGTTGTGGGTTTGCGACATCGATTTTTCCACAGCTGCCCCGAAATAGAACATGCCGGCATTGTTGACCAGCACTTCAACTGTCAGTCGTTCGTTTTGGCAGAAATTGAAAAGTTCCAGGGCAGCGTCGGATAAAGTCAGGTCTTGATAGCGGGCAAGGATGCTCAGCTGTGGAAAAGCCGCTTGCAATTTGTTTTGTGCTTCTGCGTTAAGGTCTTCCCGATTGCTGACAATCAAGATATTGTAGCCTCTTTTCGCCCATTCTTCGGCATATGCATACCCAATTCCAGAACAACCTCCGGTGATTAATGCGTAAGTCTCTTTCTTCATGACAGCATCTGTTTGGCTTTGACAACGGCAGATGTTAGCATGTCGGCCTCTTCAAAGGTGTTGTACAGGGCGAAAGAGGCGCGTACGGTTCCGGGAATGTTGAAGTGAGTCATAACAGGTTGGGTGCAATGGTGTCCAGTGCGAACAGCAACACCTTGGTTGTCAAGGAGAACTCCCAGGTCATAGGGATGTATGTCCCCAACTAAAAAGGATATGACCCCTGTTTTGTGTGCTGCTTCGCCAATGAAGCGTATCCCTTCTATGGCGGCTAACTTTTCAGTTGTGTAGTTCAGAAGTGCTTGTTCGTGGGCGGCAATCTTCTCTAATCCGATATTTTGGATGTATTCGATCGCTTTGCGAAGTCCGATGACATCCCCGACAGAGGGAGTCCCTGCTTCGAATTTGAACGGTAGCTCGTTGTAGGTGGTTTTGTCAAAAGTCACATCCTTAATCATTTCGCCACCTCCCTGATATGGTTGCATCTCATTGAGCCAATGTTCTTTGCCATACATTACTCCGATGCCCATGGGGGCATACATCTTGTGTCCTGAAAAGCAGTAGAAGTCGCAGTCAAGGGCTTGCACATTGACAGGGCAGTGCGCCACAGCCTGCGCCCCGTCAATAAGCACCGGGACATTGTGGCTGTGTGCGATGCGGATTATATCTTCAATGGGGTTGACGGTGCCGAGGGAGTTGGAAACATGCGCCACGGCAACGATTTTGGTCCTGTCTGTAATAAGCTGTTCCAAGTCGCTGACAATCAACTCTCCTTTATCGTTAAAAGGCAGTACTCTGAGCTTTGCGCCGTGATGTTCGCACGCCAGTTGCCAGGGTACTATATTGGAGTGATGTTCCATTTCTGAAACAATCACTTCATCGCCTTCGTGGAGGTAGGTGTTGCCGAAAGAGGAGGCTACCAGATTGATGGATTCAGTGGCCCCCCGGGTGAAGATCACCTCCTGGGTGCTGCCTGCATGGATGTACTGCCGTACTGTCTCTCGAGTCTGTTCAAACTCATTGGTGGCCAGCTGGCTCAGACAATGAACCCCGCGATGGATATTGCTGTTGATACGCAAGTAATAATCACTCAATGCGTTAATGACAGAAACGGGCTTTTGGGTCGTTGCCGCATTGTCCAAATAGACCAGCGGTTTGCCATAGACTTTTTCGTTCAGAATGGGAAAATATTCTCTATTCATTGGATTGTGGGTTTTCAAATGGGTTTTGTGAATAATTTTGATTGGGTGATGCATTGTCTTTGGGGTCAAAAGGTTCCAGATAGCGAAGCTGGGTGGCATACATCAACACCCAAAGAACGGACATGATGACACCGTTGAGGTCCATCGCGACCATTCCGCCAATCACAAAGTTCATAACGCAGAATTCCGTGATTTTTCCAATCGTGTATACATGAAAACCAAGGCCTTTAAGTTTAACAAGCATCAAGAACGCGCCGGCAAACAATGCGACGCAGACCAGGATGAGTAATAGATATTGCCAATTCTGGATGGAGGAGTAGAGGTTAAGCATCTGTTCCACTTGGTCGGGAGTCAGCAGATTTGTGTTCTTGAGCATTTCGGAGGATTGTCGCATGTAGTCAGGAGCGATGATCCAACTCAGGTACGCGATGACCGAGAAAAAGGTGTCGATCATGGTGAGAATACCAAGAATCCATAATATTGGTGTGCGCTTCGGTGTGTTTTCCATTGTTACTTATTGTTTGGTGTAGGAATAAAATCAGCTGTGTTTATGTCGGACGGGTCTCTCTCTTGAGGGGGATTTAGGGAGTATGTTATTTTATAGCAGGAGGCATCCTTTCTCTGCACTTTCCACCGCTCATCTGAGCGCAAGCCAATGATCCATAGGATGTTATCTCCTGAACATAGAAGTTGGATTTGTTTTTTGGAGAAACGGTCTATCTTATGGTCGGTGAAAAAGTCGCTTAGTTTTTGACGGCCTTTTCCGCCGAGCGGATAAAAATAGTCGCCATGTTTCCATGGACGTATTTGCAATGGGAAAATAAGCTTTTCTTTAGGAATGTAGAGTATGTACGGGTTTTTGTCAAAAGTCGTATTGTCTTGATATTCAAATGTCTCAATGTGAAAATATTGTTCAAGTTCATCCAAGGAACTTATCGTGATTGTTCTATAATCGGGTTCCGAGGCAGGCTGAATGATAAAAAAGTCCCTGTCGATTAGTAAGATATGTGAGTCTGAAAAAAAACATTTCCCTGATTGGAATTGACAAGAGTCAGCCAGTTTTTCGCTTATGTATGGAGAAAACCCGTATTCGTTGAGTATTTCATACAAAACAAGTTCTTTCTCTTCACAGACCTCCAGCAATTGTCGGTTGATATAGAGTTTTTCACCTTTTTCCGAAATAATTCTATTTTTCTCGGTATTTATATGTTTTTGATAATAAGTGTATTGACGTTGTAGAAGCAGTCGATTGCGTTTCGTTGTGTCTGAAAACTTAGGGTTGATGTATTCAAGTTGCGGGATTATAGAGTTTCGGATGCGGTTTCGCACGATTTTCTCGTCACTGTTTGTCGCGTCTATGGCATATTCCAGGTGTTGTTTATCAGCATATTGACGAATTTCTTTGGCGGTAAAAGCCAGCATGGGGCGGATGATTTTCCCGTTTACTGGCGGAATTCCGCAAAGCCCTTTCAGTCCGGTGCCCCGGCAGAGGTTAAGTAGTTGCGTTTCGGCCGAATCATTGGACTGGTGAGCGGTCACTAAATGGTCATAGTTTGCAGAAAGTTCTGAAAACCAGCTGTATCTGAGATCTCTGGCGACCATTTCTATGGACTTTCCTGAATTTTTCTGTATGAAAAGTGTGTCAAATTCCCGAATGTGACACTGTACTCTCCATGTCAAGGCAGCATTCTTGACAAGAAGCATGTCATGGTTTGAATCCGCCCCGCGAAGGTGGAAGTTGCAGTGGGCGATGTCAAAATTCAGGTTTGCATCGTGAAAGAGGTAGGCGGCAACCATTGAGTCCGCCCCGCCACTCACAGCCACGAGATACCTCTTGCGCCGGAAGTCCGTGCCAACCAGTGTTTCAAGTTCGTGCAAGAACCGGTTCAACAACGAGTTTTCAGTTCCGTTCATGATTCAAAGTTCGTGCGAATTTTGAAATATCGGCGGATTTCCATTTGCATGTACTCGAAAGACCCGAAATTGACCGTTCTCGGATGTTCGTTCTTGCGTATCATCACCATCCCAGACCCCGCAGCGTCAATGTACGGGGTGATGTCTGTTTCCAAAGCGAAAGTCAGTTCATAGTCGCGGATGGTCACGCGGTCATAGTTTCCGCTGACCTCTTCGAACAAGATGCCGTTTTCTTCGCAGAAAGATTGAAGCGCGGGCGCGGTTTCGTCCCACATTTCCGGTTTGTCGTTCGCGTTAAAGTAGAAAACAACGGCGTTGTAGTCGGGTAGGGTGTCGACAATTTCCGCCATTTCAAAACGGCCTTGGTCGTTTATGAAGAATTGTTCCACGAATTTTGTCTTGCGGTGATATTTTTCGGGGTCGCGTATGAAATCCTGTTTGGTGGCTTTTGACATGGAGTGGATCCATTCGTATTCCTTTGTGGTGCGGAACTGTCCGTCAGGGAGGCGTAGGGTGTGCCAATTTTCAGTTTCCAGGTCATCACCGTGTTGGTTGGCGATACTGATGGCTACCGGGAGTACATCCAGGATTCGTTGTGTGCCGAACCCTGAAGTGGTCACCAAATAGGTCCATTCGTGGTTTTCCGACTGGAGCAGCCAAAGTTCTCGGCCTTCGGGCAGGCGTTCCACGCATTCGACACCCCACTCATGCGGTAAATCCACCTGTGCAGTCCATCTTCTCCCTTGAAATTCGCCGGTTTTCCCCAAAAACGATTCCAATACTTCTGTTTGCAGGGGATACAGTGTTTTCTTGTTATGGACATCCGCGGTCAAAGTGTCGCGGATTACGTCTATAGGGTAGATGATATTCTCTTCCGAAACGGTGTCTGAGTTGTTTTTCTTTGGCTTACAATTGGTTAAAAGCAAAGAAAGCAGGAGGCACAAACAAATTGCTAATCGGTTTCTATCCATTCTGATTTTTTCGGCAAAGATAAAAAAAATGGCTATATGGTATGAGGTTTTGCTGGTTCAGGGTTGAGAAGGGATATGATGGTGCGTGCCTCTACAGCTTGTTTGACGTCGTGAACACGTAGGATGTCGGCCCCTTTTGCGAGGGCGATGGTATTCAGGGCGGTGGTGCCGTTGAGTGCATGTTCTGGAGTGGTGTTGAATAGCTTGTATATCATGGATTTACGAGAGATGCCGACAAGAATAGGATACCCTAACTCTTTGAAGACTTGCAGATTTTTCATCAGAAAGTAGTTTTGTTCCAAGGTCTTGCCGAAGCCGAAGCCAAGGTCAAGTATGATATCGTGAACATGGTGTTGATGTAGTTTTTCCACTTGTTGGCCAAAGAATCTCAGAAGGTCGGCGAGAATGTCGTTATATTGTGTATGTTGTTGCATGACAGCTGGTTTTGCGGTCGTATGCATCACGCAATAAGGAATCCGAATTTGTCCGATAGTAGGGATCATTTCAGGGTCGAAAGTGCCGCCGGAGATGTCATTGACCATGCTGGCGCCTGCTTGGACGGCCGCCTTGGCTACGCAGGCGCGGTAGGTGTCCACGGAAATGGATGTGTTCGGGAAGGCTTTCCGTACGATTTCCACAGCGGAGGCGATTCTGTCGGTTTCTTCGTTTTCGGGGATTTCTCTTGCATCCGGTCGGGTGGACATGGCTCCAATGTCGATGATGTCGCCTCCTTCAAGCACGATTTGTTCCGCGCGTTTCAGCACCTTTTCTTTAGAGGTGTATTTTCCACCGTCATAGAAGGAGTCTTCCGTGACATTCAAAATACCCATGATTAAGGTTTTGTTTTCAGATAGTCTTCCGTTGAAATTGTACATAATGGTGTGCGTTTGCGAAGCCGTGAATTTGAAACAGAAAAAGGGACAGCCTTGCAGCCATCCCTTTATATATATATTGTATTAGACAAAAATTACTTCACAACCACTTTGGTGGTGTAAGCTTTGCCGTTTTGCGTGATTTTGAGCATATAGACACCGCTGTTGAGGTTGGCAACATTCACTTGGGCGGTACCGTTGATGGTTTCGCTATAGACCTGTTGACCGACGATGTTGAAGAGTTGGATGGTGGCCTTCTCGTCATTGCCAAGGTTTACGGTGAAGTTGTTGGAAGCGGGGTTCGGGTAAACAGTGGGGTTGTTTTTCTCGATTTCAGGAACGTTCACCACGCCGCAGTCGTTGCAAGTCACGCGCAGACTGATGGAAGGTTTCGGGTTGCCTTGCCAGAAAAGGTTCGGTTGGTAGAGATTGTAGAAATAATTGCCGGTGGCATAGTTGTCTGCATCGGTGAAGAGGCCGACTTGGAAGTCCTCAAGGAGTTGAGGAGAACCCCAATCGTTGTAACCATCGCGAGGATCGTCGTACAAGGCGGTTCTGAAAGTGTTAAGGTCAGTGCCGATCATGGAATTGGCATTTCTCTCGCAGCCAGGGATGAAAGTGACGGTGACAGCCATTTGCTTTTCCGTGATGTTGTTAAGGCCTGCAGGTGCAGGGAGGGTGAGGTAATAGAATCCGGTGCCGGTGGTATCATCAACAGTCAACGGGACCTTGTCGTAGATGATGGTGGCATTGTCCAGTGTGTTGGTGAAGTAACTTTGGCCAGTGAGGGTGCAGGTTGTGCTGGCAAGGAAGGTGGTGTTGTTGTAAGGAAGGGCGGGCATTATGAAAACATTGCCGTCTGCCTCGGTAGAGAGAACGCGGATGTCATCATCGTCAAAACCGACGATGTAGGAAATGGCAAGCGTATCCACGACCGTTACAGGGACATTAGTTCCGCGGCTGTAGTTGAAAATCAATTGAATGGAGTCAACGGAGTAGGAGTTGCCGGAAGGCATGTGGGGAACGTTCTCGGGGGCACCCGTGTAGTTGTACATTTCATCCCAGCTGGAGTAGGACCAGTCATACACTTGGCCGATAGAGCAGTATTGTACGTGGGCGTTGCCACTGTTGAAAGCGTACAAGCCAAGAGTGTCGCATTGGATTGGAGGTGCAAAACCTTCGGGCTCCACGCCGTAATAAGCGACGGCATCCTCAATCAGGTTGAACCAGAATGAGTTGGCGGCCTTTTGGGAATGATTTTTGGCAGGAGTACCCTTGATAACCAGTGGGGTTCCATCTGTTTTCACAACCTTTTTCGTGGTTGGGAACTGCGCAAAGCTGACAGAAACAACCAGCAATGCAGCGATTAACATGTAGAGTTTTTTCATTGTTAAACTGTTTTGATTATAACTAATTTTGGTTTACTCAAACAAGGCTGCAAAGATACTGTTTTTATCAATTCCTCGGTTATTTTTTTTGCTAAAAAATCTTAATATTGTTGTGTTCATAAATTATCGTGGTTTTGAGTCGAGGAAAGGTGATGAAGAAGGTAAGCGTGGATAGTGCTGACATCGTTTCAACCAGGATGAAAACGAGGCAAAAATAAAAAAATGCAGAAAGGTTGTATATTAAAATAAATATTGTATTTTTGCGGCACTTTTCAAAACGATAGTTTCGTAGCTGGAAAAGGGGCGGATACGTGTTCAGTCATCCGTTAGCCGGAAAGGCGAACCTCATGTTGCGATAAATCCAAGAATATTCATAAATCACAATGAGACAATAGATTAAATGTCAGACCTTAACGAAGCAAAGCCCAGAAGAAGAAGAGTTGTAAGAGGAGGAGAAGGATTGATGGCCACCTCAAACGAACACAAAATGAAATCGAAAACGCGTGTGGTGGAAAAACCGGTCGTGCCGCTTTTCAGCAACCCGAAGACGGAAACTCCCCAAGAAACATCAGACGTAACCCTCAAACAGGAGAAAGAGGAGGTCGTCCAATTCGCAAACCCGCTTCCCATGGAGGAAAAAACGAAAGCGAAAAGGAGCCGGCAGTCTAAAAAAAATAATCCCGACACAACTGTCGCCGGAATGCCTGATGTGGCCGAGGCTGCACCGAAAAAACGCCGTGGCCGCCCCAAAAAGCAGGCCGTCGTCGAAGAGGAAGCCCCTGTCGAAAATATGGTCGAGGAGTTGATGCCGGAAATGAAGAATATACCTAATACAGATTATAAACTCTTTGATGACGAGGAATTTGCCTTGCCGGAAATCCCGTCCCCGGAAGATATGATTCTCGATGTCGAAAAAGTCCGCAAAACCAACCCCGAATCGGACGAAACAGATGGCATGTCCGAGGAGAAGGAGGAAAGCAAACCCCGTCGCGGCCGTCCTAAGAAAAAGGTGAAAGAAGAGGAAAGCCCGAACCAGAAAAAAGAGGGCACTCAGCAGGAACGTCCTTCAGAACATGTTATCTATCAAGCTGAACATAACCGAGAACCCGAAGAGGGCAAGGTTGAGGATGCTCACGTCCCCTATTTGGCCAACGCACAGTACGATGGCTCCGTCATGGCGGAAGGCGTGCTCGAAATCACCAGCGAGAACTGTGGCTTTCTGCGTTCTTCCGACTATAACTATCTTTCTTCCCCCGACGACATATACGTCTCCATGTCGCAGATCAAACTCTTCGGGCTCAAGAACGGCGACACCGTTTACGGCGCCATCCGTCCGCCGAAACCTGGCGAGAAGTATTTCCCGCTGACCAAAATCGAGAAGATTAACGGCTGTCTGCCCGAAGATATCCGCGACCGTATCCCGTTTGACTACCTTACCCCGATGTTTCCGGACGAGAAAATCAATATCACAGGGCACCCGGGCTGCAAGCTCTCTACCCGCATCATAGATCTCTTCGCTCCTATAGGCAAAGGTCAGCGTGGATTGATTGTGGCCCAGCCGAAAACAGGTAAAACGGTATTACTTAAAGATATAGCCAACGCCATAGCGTATAACCACCCTGAAATATACCTTATCATATTATTGATAGATGAACGCCCAGAGGAGGTCACCGACATGCAGCGTAGCGTGAACGCCGAGGTAATTTCCTCCACGTTCGACGAACCGGCAGAACGCCATGTCAAAATCGCCAACATGGTGCTTGACAAGGCGAAACGCATGGTGGAGTGCGGTCATGATGTCTGCATACTGCTCGACTCCATCACCCGTCTGGCGCGTGCCTTCAACACGATGGCGCCCGCGTCCGGAAAGGTACTCTCCGGCGGTGTCGAGGCCAATGCTCTGCAGAAACCCAAACGGTTCTTCGGTGCGGCCCGTAATGTGGAAAATGGCGGCTCCCTGACCATCATATCTACTGCGTTGATTGACACCGGCTCCCGTATGGACGAGGTGATTTTCGAAGAGTTCAAGGGTACTGGCAATATGGAACTCCAACTCGACCGCAAACTCTCCAACAAACGCATCTATCCGGCTGTTGATATCGTAGCCTCCAGCACGCGCCGCGATGACTTGCTGCAGGACGCCGCAACGCTGCAGAAAGTATGGATCCTGCGAAACCATATTGCCGACATGACCACTATAGAAGCTATGAATTTGGTTCTCAATAATATGCAAGACACTAAGAACAATGAGGAGTTCCTGAATTCCATGAACGGGTAATTTCTCAGCGAATTACACGTGACTGTGCATATATTGTGATGAAAAAGGCCTTTTTTTCTATAGCCGTATTTTTGTGTCTCGCCTTTTCCTTGAAAGCGTACACCTATGCGCTATTATTCACAGAAGAACAGTATCAACAATATCTGTTGGATACGATAGGTGACCGTTATGACGTTGAGGGTCTGGAGTTTGTGGCTAACGAAATGTTCGAGAAACTGAACGGGGCTATATTGGTGGCGGTGGGTGATACAGTGCTGGTAGAACATGCCTACGGGGAGCTTTGCCTGACCGGTGAGCCGCCCCGGTGCAATCCGGCGGAAGACAATCAGATTACGGAAACCACCCTGTTCGACTTGGCCTCCATCTCCAAACAATTCACCGCAGTGGCGGTTTTACAGCTCTGTGTCCAAGGAAAAATCAGTCTTGATGACACTATTACGGAGTATTTTCCAAATCTGCCATATAAAGGTGTGACCATCAAGCATTTGCTGACGCATACCACAGGTATTCCAGAATACTTCAAATTCAAGTACACTGTGTTTGGGTCTTCAGCGTTTGTTGATAACCAACAACTTTTGCGTGTTTTGGAAAAGCAGAAATATGCCAAAACGTTTCCGACGGGTTCGAAGTTCGAATATGTGAACACGAATTATGCGATTTTGGCTTCGTTGGTGGCCAAAATGTCCGGAAAATCGTTCGAGGATTATGTGCACGAGCATATTTTTAAACCTGCTGGAATGAAAAACACCTGTTTTTTCACGGAATTGGTGGGCGTTGATGCCAAACATGGGAAAAAATATGCCGATGTGGATCCGAAAGCGGAGGATGTGAATGTAAAACCGTTGCCCATGGATGTGCCAGTTGCACGAGGACATCGGAAATTGGCCGTCACCGCCAGGTACGATCGACTGAACGGTGTACTTGGCGACAAAGGGGTTTACTCTAACGTAGAGGATATGCTCCGTTGGGCCAATGCCATGTTTATAGAATATAAGGTTCTTCCGAAAGAGTGGGTTGACCTTGCCTCGCAGCGGGAAAACCAACTTGCGGACGGTTCGCTGCCCCAAAGCATTTATGGCTATGGCTACCGAATAGAGGAGAGTCCCGAGCACGGAAAACTCGTTTATCATGGCGGCCTTTGGAACGGATTTCAGAATCTTTTCCTCTTTCGCCCTTCCGACAACGTGGTCATCGTATTTCTCAGCAATTTCTACAACAAAGCCCATGTCGGTCGCAGCAAGCAGATACTTAACATCCTTGACGGGGTGCAGGAAGAAGTAACAGAAGACGGAGAAGTGCTTCAATAACCCATAACCCATAACCCATAATCATTATAATGAACTATTACAAAGCAAACTACCATACCCACAGCCTCTATTGTGACGGCAAGAGTACATTGGAAGAACATGTACGCGAAGCTGAAAAAAGCGAGCTCCTACAGTTGGGTTTTTCATCGCACTCTTCGGTGCCGTTTGAGAATAATTTCGCCATTTCGGAAGAAAGGATTCCAGAATATGTGGGAGAAATCGACAGATTACAGCAGATAACAAACATCACGTTGCTGAAATCATTGGAATGTGAATTTGTTCCGGGAATTTCAAAGGATTTTGAAGTATGGCGTACAACTTATAACCTTGACTATGTCATTGGCGGCGTGCATCTTGTTCGGCCACCCCACGGAGAAAGCCTTTGGTTTATCGACGGGTCGAAACAGGAACTTTACGACAACGGTTTGCGTGACTTGTTCGGCAACGACATCAAAGCGGCGGTCACTGCTTTTTGGGAGCAGACGTTTGAAATGCTCGAAACGCAGCAGTTGGACATTATTGCCCATTTCGACAAAATCAAGATGCACAATCGAAACCGTTTCTTCAAGGAAGATGAAAAATGGTACAAAGTGCTGGCAGACAAGGCGATACAGTTAATCAAGCAACATAATGTCATCATTGAAATAAACACCCGCGGATTATATAAGAAACGGTGCGACCATTTTTATCCCTCCACAGAATTGTTGATGAAAGCGCGTAAAGCCGACATTCCCGTGATTGTGAGTACCGATGCCCACAAGGCGGAAGAGCTAACGTTGTTCGTGCCTGAAGCCCTCGCTGAATTGCAGCGCTGCGGGTATGATCACACCGCGCGATTTGATGTGGAAACACGAAAGTTTGTGTATTGATTATGGAAAACAAGGCCGGACAATTTTTGGAACGTTACCGTGAAATTGAGGAATGGGTACTCAACAACCTCAATGTCTCGGAAATGAAAGACTTGGAGCAGGTGCCTCAATACAAAAATCTTCGCAGCAATCTTGCTTTCTGTAGAATGTTGAGAAATTTGCTCTCCCACTATGACTGGTCAAAGGCGGGTAACGACATGATTATCGTCACCGACCAGGCAGTGCGGCAAGTCAACAATCTCTACTATGCGCTCAATCCGATGACGTTGATGCGCGTGGCCATTCGTGCGGGACAGATTTTTGCCCCTTCGCCGGAGGATTTCGTCCTTGCCGCCGTGAAAGTGATGCAGCGTAACGACTATTCGTACATCCCCATCGTGGAGAACCATCGGATTGTCGGGGTGTTCAGCACGAAAACTCTCATGAAGTTAGTGGCGGAAAACGGTTCCGCCATTCTTTCTGAGACTCTGAAATTCAGGGATATAACAAACTACACAAGATTGCAGGAAGAGTCTGTATCGCATTACGGCTTCATAAATCCGAATATGACTGTGGAAGATGTCAGCCTCAAATTCCAACGTTCGAGAACACGCAAAGTACGTTTGGATATGCTGTTCATCACGGATAACGGACACTCCGACGGGCTGTTACAAGGAATGGTCACTCCCGTCAATATTCTCTAATATGGTACACGTATGTGATACTTGACTAAGGAATCCATTCTGCATAAGAGGTGTCGGTTTCCCGTAAGCGCACGCAGGTAAGTTCCACTTTTTCAGGTAGTTTCGCTTTTATTTTGTCAGCGACGAAATTCAAGAGGTTTTCGGTGGTCGGTTGGAAATCCACAATGACAATTTTCTCGTAATTATGCTTCAGCACTTCGACAAGTTGTGCATCAGTTTTGGAGTTTAGCACCAAGGCGTGGTCCAGTAAGGATATAATTTCTTCATTGACAAGTTTTTTCAGATCTCCAAAATCCATCACCATACCGTTTTTCGGGGAAGATTCATCATGCAGAGGTTGTCCGGAAAGAGTGATGTCCATTTTATAGGAGTGACCATGGATATTGCGGCACAAACCATCGTAGTTGCGCAGCGCGTGTGCCATTTCAAAGGAAAATTGTTTAGTTATCTTAATGATACTCATTGCTTTATGATTTTGTAAGTGTGAATATTGCGTTTAGAGGAGAGTTTTACAAAATAGAGTCCGCTGGGAAAATTGGACAGGTCAATTTGAATGATGTCGAAATTTTCATACTGTTGGTTAAGCAATGTTTTGCCAGTGATGCCCTGAAGCTCAATGCTTAGATTTTCAGTTTGATAATCAGAATGTTTTATGTTAATAATTGATGAGACAGGGTTTGGATACAAGCACCAGCCGTTTTGGTCGAAATAGAGAGGGGTGGTCGTGTGAAAAGTTGCATTGGTGTCGTTTCCGAAAATCATTTCCGCCAGATCCTGGAAGTCAATGAATGGGTTTCGGTTGTGTTGGATCTGATAAACGGCATTGTTACGGTCGATTTCCTTCTGGCTCACAGGATCCAGGGCCGCCCATTGGAGCAGCAATTGTCGCGTCCATGGTTTGAGGTCGCCACCGGAGAAGTTGGATTGGGTTTCCACTCCGAAGTTTTTGTCCATGTAGCAAGTGGCCATGTAGAAATAGATTCGGGCGAAGTCGCCTTTGAAACTGTCGATGGGCTCGAACACCGACCCTGAATAACCGGGAATGTTGGAGGTCCCCACTTTTGATCCGTTGGTACTCATCCATGTTGTGTTAGTCACCTTGCCAATCGGCAGGTTTCCGCGTTTGGAATTGACGTAGCCGTCTGTGGGGATGAGGTGGACGAGGTCGGTGTACATGGGTGCGACACTACCTCCGAACCAACTTTTCGGTACAACGTGTTCGCGGTTGTAGCAGTCGCCTTCGCCGGAATAATTGCCACACTGGTCACTTCCGAAAGTGAAGTAGTAGGCGGGATTTTCGCCGGGGCGGTCGGAATAGATGTCCCAAACTTTTCCATTGTCAGGTCGTATGTCAGTAGTGTGGAATGCCTGCCATAAACCATCGTATGTCAAAGAAATGTGGTTTTTGATGATGTTATGCATGGCCACACGCAATTCTTGGCCGCTTTTATTTTCGGCAGCAGTGTAATATCCGTCCGGCGCTTGGGCATAGAGGAAGTTGGCGGTGAACAGGCATAGTGCCAGAAACGCCATTTGCAGAGACGATGTGAGCATTGCCTCTAAAGGACAGAAATGAGTGTTTGTCGATCTATACATGTGTAATCTTGTAAATCATCTCCTTCAACAGCTCTCCCTCATCGTTATTGGCATCCACGCCTTTGGATTTCACATCGTATTCCCGTAAAATGGAGATAATTTGGATTAATTGTGGTAGAGTGTGGTTGTTGGCGATTCCAACGTTCCGGGCTATAATGTTGGGCGGGAGGTTGCCGAAGACAGTTTTGAGTGCATCGTGGCTTTTGTCAGGCAAAAGATGGTAGCGGATCATTTTGTGGTAATAGGAATACAGCATAGAAATCGTGCGGATATTGGGATTCTCCTTCAGGTGCATGGTGAAGTTGAGCATGATGTTATAGACTTTCGACAGGTTGCGGCTGCCTAAGGCATCCTGTAACTCGAAAATATTGTATTCCTTGCTGATGCCGATGTACTTTTCGACCACCTCCGGAGTGATTTCTCCCCCAGAGGGCATTACTACTTGCAATTTTTGGAATTCAGTGAAGATTCGGGAAAGGTCGTTGCCTATATGCTCGCTCAACATGGCGGCAGTTTGCGGTCCTATCTGGTAGTTGAACGTTTGTGTCGCGAGATTTTGTATCCATGCGGCAAGATTCCAGTCTTTGATGCCTTCTGACACGAAAATCACCCCGTGTTTTGAATATGACTTTGTCTGCGCGGCTTTCAGAGTACCGTATTTGTGACAGACCACGAGAACGGTTTGCGGACTCGGACTCTCCACATAAGAGTTAAGCAACTCTATGTTTTTCAATTCTTTGGCTTCTTTAAGGATGACAACCCGATAAGGACTTCCAAAGGGAAATTGTTTGGCATTGGCTATCACCATGTCCACGGATGTGTCTTTCCCGTAAAGTACCACTTGGTTGAAGTCGCGCTCTTCGGGTTCAAGGATGCTTTCTTCGAACATTTTGCACAAGCGGTCGATGAAGAAGGGCTCCTCTCCGTGTAAAAGGTAGACGGGAGCAAATTGTTTGTTGTGAATTTGCGACGCAACGTCTTCGAATTTCACCGTTTTTGCTGAACTTTTTTCTTTCGCCATAATCTATTGTTGTTTTCTTTCGCCCCGATAGCATAGGGCGAAACAGTGAGCCCTGTGTTGACACATGTCGGGTTTGCGGCTCTTTAGGGAGGAGTTGTTAAAAATAGTGTTCCGCCACTTGGAAAATCATCTTTTCATCGGGTTCGTACAGACCTTTGGCATTGGTGAGGATGAAGTCCGCGATGCTGTGGCGGCGATAGTCTTCAGGAATATTGTTCGGACTGTCGAGGATGATGTCGAAGGTTTCGGGATGAATGCCCACTTCCAAATCCGTAGCGTAACTGGTGAAATGGTGCAGGAAATGATCCACTTTTTCTACTAATAAATTGCCAAGGGCGGCCGCAGTTTCGATTTTTTTTTCGTTCATAACTGTTATTTTTTAGGCTGCAAAGATACTATTTTTCGATGCGTTTATTTCCGATTGTCCTAAAAAAAATTATCTTTGCCAATTTATTTTTCATCTGACAAAACTTTTGAAATATGGGAAAATTTGAATTAATTACGTTGCCATATGCGGCAAATGCGTTGGAACCAGTTATTTCCGCGCAGACTATCGGGTTTCATCATGGCAAGCATCTGCAGGGATATGTCAATAACCTGAATGCTGCTGTCGAAGGCACATCGTTTGCCGGCATGGAGCTGGTGGAGATTGTGAAGCATGCCTCTGGCGGGATACTCAACAATGCCGGGCAAATCCTGAACCATAATCTTTACTTTCAACAGTTCCGCCGCCCTCTTTCCGACAACAAGCCTTCGGGTGTTCTTGCGGAAGCCTTAGATGCGCAGTTTGGCTCGTTCGAGGAGTTCCAGAAGGTGTTCGTGCAGGCAGGAGCCACGCTTTTCGGCTCAGGCTGGGTATGGCTTTCCGTTGACGCAGACGGCAAGCTGGTTGTCACTCAGGAGACTAACGCGGCCAACCCGGTGCAGAAAGGGCTTCGTCCACTGCTGACTTTCGATGTTTGGGAGCATGCTTATTACCTCGATTACCAGAACCGCCGTCCCGACCACCTCAGTGCGTTGTGGCAGATTGTTGACTGGAAAGTGGTCGAGGGTCGGTATATCGGTGAATAGTTTTTGACTTACGGACAAAAAAAACGCCGCACTCTTGCGAATGCGGCGTAAGATTATTGGCTTTTGATTAAAGATTACCCGATGGCGATGGTGCGGGCGAGCTTGGGCTCCTCTTTTTGTATTCTCGGCAGGGTGATGGTCAGGATTCCGTGCTCCACCTTGGCTTCGATGTGCTCCTTGTCAACGTCCTCGGGCAGCGTATAGACTTGCTCGTAGTTCGTGTAGGAGAACTCGCGGCGCAGATAATGGTGCTTTTTCTCGGCTTCCTTGTGTTCCATCTTGTTCTCGATGGCGACATTCAGGTTGCCCTCATCGTTGATACTCACGCGGCAGAAGTCCTTCTTGATGCCGGGGGCGGCCACTTCCATCGTGTAGGCCTTTTCGTCTTCTCTAACATTCACGGCCGGAGCTGTGGTGTTGGTGCGCGGCATGATGTCGCTGTTCAAGAAATCTTCAAACATGGTCGGAAACCAACTGTTTTTAAACATTACTGGTAGCATAATGAACTCCTTTCTTTTTATTGTTAGACTTTTTATTGTTTTTTCTTTTCCTGCCGCCTCCGCTCTCGCATCGGCGACGCTACCTATAATGCAAACCGCGTGCCAACAAATTATTTCCAAATTTTTTTATCTTTTCTGACAAATTGTCCGCTTTTTGGTGACAAGATGGCGGGATGTCTGACAAAATTTCTACCGAGCTTTGACCCCTACCGGGGTCTGTGGCAACCGAAATGCCCCCTTTCTACCGAGCTTTTGTCCCTGTCGGGACATTGCGATGCATGTTACGGATAGGGGACATCGGTACGATTCCCGAATAGCCCCGGCAGGGGCGACCGCTCGGTAGAAACGGATGTCCCCGCGTATTCCCTCGTCCCGATAGGGACGGCACAATACCAGCCCTGAAGCAGTTTTGGATCATTTTGGAGAACACCAGCAAGAAGCACCGTGACGAATATGTGGTGGAATACACGGTGGACTAGGCTGATTATCAGTTCTCGGTGGAGTTGGGGGCGGAATAGTGTTTTGCTAATTGTTTCCTACAAGCGGAATCCCCAACTGCTTTCAAATTTTCTTCGCGAGTATATCATCAATATCATTGTGTAGCGGTATGATTGTCCGTTTACCAGAATCTTTGTTGATAAATTGGGAGTGACTGCCTTTTTGTCTTCCGGTTGGGTAACAATGATTTGTTCTCAAGTGTTTCAGGAGTTTTTCTTTTTTCATGCGTTCACGGTCAGTCTTCTGTGAAATACTTTACGGTTTTTATATAGTTCTTTGAGTTCGTCCCGACGGCACTCAATGGCCAGTTCAATGGCTTCTTTCATGTTGGACATGAGTTCATCCAAAGTGTTTCCTTGGCTCATCGCTTCGGGGAGTTGTGAACATTGTCCGACATAGACGCCTGTTGTTGGGTTTTTCTCTATGATGATGCTGTATTCCATAGTGTTTTCTACTTTTTTATTAACGCTGCAAAGATACGCTTTTTTTCAGCAAATGGCAAGTTTGTGGAATTTTTCCATCCTCTCTTTATACTTTAGGCGATAAATTATCCCGAAAATGCGTTACCGAAACTGTTCAGTTAACTATACGATATGAGAATTTATGAGAATGCATATTACAATCGGTATCCGGAGGAGTGATGTAAAAAAATGTCAACTAATCTGTCGACAATTTTTATATCTTTGTCGTGTTTTTCACAAGGATTATGAACAGTAAAACAATCTTGTCATGAGTCAGAATAACGCACCATTAGGGAATTTCCTGCTGAGATACTGGTGGGTCTGGCCCTTGGCGTTTCTGTTGCTTATCGTATTGCAGCTGTTGGATATGCTCAACGGGCACTTCCTGCCGAATGTCATCGACAATGTTATTTGGGGAATTATTCTTCTGTTGGGTGTTTTGCAGGTGGTAGCGTTCATTCTCTCTATTGCCCGCAAGGCGTGGTGGAAACTCGGAGGCATCATGGCGGGAGGTTTCCTGTGCGCACTCGGCTTTGCCGCGATAGTGTTTGTGGGCATGGTTACGGTCTTGTTCGAAGAGGAAGAGGATCATTTCGGAATGGAGCATCCGATTCCGGACACATTGCAGTGCGAAGTGCCTATCGGTGGCGTGATTATGCAATTGCCTGAGGATTCCTGTTCCGTTGCCGCGGGTTCGGATTCGATTAGGATTCTTTCGACAGACAAAAGTACCTGGTTACAGCTGTATGAAGGCGGACAACCCGGCATCTATGAATACACCTTGTATGCGCCTGCACTACCCGACGGGTATGTCTATTTGCGCTGTTTTGAGGTGACGAAGGATATTGCTTTGTCAACCAAAGAGATAGTAAAACGGACCAAGCATGAGTTCTCCGACCATACTTCATTCGGGAAAGTGGTTGACAAACGAGATTTCACCATTTACGAGGGTGTCTGGGGCGAACCTTACGCCGTGCGTGTGGAAGTCTGGTGCCACGACAATGCCTCCAGACGCGACAAGTGCCTTTTGTCGAAGGTTTACAAGCTGGAAGGATGGATGCGGTAATGGAAACCCATTTTTGTGAGCAATGTGCATGGAAAGTCACTCGAGATTATTATACTTGCGCGGCCTGGACTGCTGCTTCGAGAGCACGACGCACGTAGGCATTCAGACTCTCACCTCTTTCCATGGCGAGTTCAGAAACCTGAGCATGGAGTTGTTGGGGTATCCTTACGTTGAAGGTTCCGCTGTATGACTTTCTAAGAGGAAGATTATGTTCCTTGCAATATTCGATGTAATCATCCACGGCGGCATGAAAATCCGCCTCAAGCTCTGGCACAGTCATCCCTTCATACGTCACCAAAGCTTTACTCCCTAGTCCAAGGACTTTACCATAAAGAGACAAATCATCCTCAACCTCAATGCTTCCGATAAACCCTTTGTATTTCAATGTATCCATATTGTTTGATTTAAATCAGGTTATTTGTTGTTAGAAACTCAACAGCATCTTTCAATGCTTTGCCTTTTACGATGTTTCCAGGGTGCGGTTTGTGTAATAAATAGCCAATGTCTTTTTCGCTGTTGTAGAATTTGACTCGTGACCCCGATGTCTTCCCCTTGGTCTCCTCAATGAATCCGCACATGTTAAAAATAGAAATAAGCTCCGAGTATGTGAAGTCTTTGGGTAGATTTTTTAGCCTACGTGTCAATTTTTCTTTTTTGCTCATTGTTACTAATTTTCAGTTGCAAAAATACAAAAAAAACAGATATACAATGGACACGCGATTTTTTTATTTTTGCCACAAATTGTTTTCAAAAACAACCCCGATTCTTATGCCCAAACGCTCCATCCTCTTCTTCTTCATCCTGCTGATAATCAGCCTGTCCGCCTTTGCGCAGCATACACCATGCAAGGTGACCGGAAAGGTGGTAGATGAGAAGAACTTCGAAATGCCCTACGTCTCCGTGTATGCCTCGCAACACGACAGCGTGGTGGCGGGCACCCTCACCGACCAAAACGGACAGTTCTCGCTGAAAGTGCCACGGTCATCGAAAACTTATACCCTGACTGTGATTTATATGGGCTTTAAGCCGAAACATCTTGATTTTACGGCAGATAATGGCGAAGTGGCATTGGGGAATATTCCGATGGAAGCCACCTCGCAGTTGTTGGAGGAAGTGAACGTTTCAGCAAGCGATGGCGGACGAACAATCGTCACTGGCGAACGTACGACTATAATCCCGACAGATGCAACGGCAATGATGACTGGCACCGTCGCCGACCTTCTGCGCCAGCAGTCCTCCGTGACTGTTGACCCCGATGGCAACGTTTCCATCCGCGGGAACGACAATGTGCTGCTATTGCTCGACGGTGTGCCCACGAACCTCGGTTCCATCAACGCGATACCCTCCTCCAACGTGGCGAGCATCGACATCATCACGAATCCGAGTGCCAGTTACGATGCCGAGGGCACGGGCGGCATCATCAACATCGTCACCAAGAAGGACGGGAAAAAAGGCCTCAGCGGGATGGCGGCGGTCAATTACGGCTTCAACCACTTCACCAACGGCAGCCTCGCGCTGAACTACACCCGCAACAAGTTCGCCCTGCGCTTCAACTACCAGGTGAAATACGAGGACGACATCAACAACGGCTACCTCTACCGCTATTACCGCACTACCGGAGACAGCCTCAGCCAGCAGATCCACGCCCTGCGGACGGTCTTCAACAACAACATCGCCCTCGGGGTCACCATCAAGCCCGATATGCGGAACAAGATCGATGCTGACTTCCGGCTCATCCTGCCCCGCCTCAACACCGTGCAGGACCTCTCCAACGATTGGTACCACAACGGCATCCTGTCGCACGAGAACCGTCGCAGCGACGTGACCTGGAACCGTGAGAACCTCGATGGGACGTTCGCCTATTGGCACGCCATCCGTCCCGGGAAGCTCACCTTCTCCGTCAAGGCGAACGTCTCCAAAATCTGGGGCCACCGTCCGTCGTACTATTTTTTGGAGGGCGATTCGGTCAGCAAGTCGGTGTCGGGCGGAAGTCCGCTGCTCACCTCCGCCCAGACGGACTGGAAATTCATCGAGAAATACGGTTTCTGGGATGCAGGGGTGAAGTTCTCCTACCGCCAGAACGACATCTACCATAACTTCTTCGTGCGCGACAGTCTCGGCTGGGACTACTCCCATCAATTCAGTAACGACTTGCTGCACAAGGAGTACGTGCCCGCCGCCTACGTGCAGTTCACCTCTACGGAATGGCGCGACCGGTTCACCTGGAGCGCAGGTCTCCGTGCCGAATACAGCCGCACGCATTTGCATAGTGAGAAAGAGTTGTTGGACGAGTGGTCGCGGCATTTCTTCCTCGGGCCTTCGCTGTCGTTCAAGTACAAGATTTCCAAGAAGCACAGTCTGTCGTTCGCCTATTCGCGGCGAATCACACGGCCCACGTATCCGCAGCTCAACCCCTACATGAGCATGATCGACCCGCACAACTTCGAGCAGGGCAACATGCACCTCCAACCCGAAACCGCCGACAACGCGGAGGTGCTCTACCAGTTCAAAGTGCCGAAATGGGCTGTGAATGTCGGGTTGTATGCCAACTACATCCACAACTACATCACGCAGGTGGCCCGTTTCGAGGGCGACATTCTGCTGATGACCTACATCAACGCCACCTCGCAGACCAAGGCGGGATTAGACCTGAGCGTGAAAGCCGACCCGTGGAAGTGGATGACAGCGACGCTTGGCACGAACACCTACTACCTCCGTTCGGTGGGCAACATCGGGGAATGGGATATCTCGAACAGCGGCTGGGTCAACAACAGCAACCTCCGCCTCGATTTCCGTCCGATCAAGGGGATGAACATCAACCTGCAGTATTTCGTGAACACGCCGCAGTATTACCCGCAGTTCACCACGCGCCTCTCGCACTACCTGAACATTGGCATCAGCCAAAAGTTCCTGAAGGGGTCGCTCACGGTCTCCGCGCAGCTCACGGATGTCTTCAACACCCGCAAATGGGAGATCTTCGCCGACAACCAGTACTATCAGTTAGACAACATGTTACACGGCAAGAGCCGGATGTTCTGGTTAGGCGTGAGTTACAACTTCAACGCCTACAAGAAAGCTGGCGCGGGCAAAGTTGAGGGAGAAGACAGGACGAAGATACGGACGGGGGTTTGACAAACTCTTTCGTATATTCTATATATAAATATTCTATCTGCGTGAATCTGCGAGTTCGGCGGGTATAATTGTCCCGCAGACCACGCAGATTATCACATCATTTTTTGCAAGACTTAAAGGGATAATTCCGTATAAAAAAAACGCCGCACTCTTGCGAATGCGGCGTGAAATCTTTGGCGTTGGTTTAACATTATCCGATGGTGATGGTGCGGGCGAGTTTGGGTTCCTCCTTCTGCAATCTCGGCAGGGTGATGGTGAGGATTCCATGCTCCACTTTGGCTTCGATGTGGTCTTTGTCCACGTCCTCGGGCAGGGTGTAGTTCTGCTCGTAGTTCGCGTAGGAGAACTCGCGGCGCAGATAGTGGTGCTTTTTCTCCTCTTCCTTGTGTTCCATCTTGTTCTCGATGGCGACACAGAGGTTGCCTTCGTCGTTGATGCTCACGCGGCAGAATTCCTTCTTGATGCCGGGGGCGGCCACTTCCATCGTGTAGGCCTTTTCATCTTCTCTAACATTCACGGCTGGAGCTGTGGTGTTGGTGCGCGGCATGATGTCGCTGTTCAAGAAATCTTCAAACATGGTCGGAAACCAACTGTTTTTAAACATAACGGGTAGCATAATGAACTCCTTTCTTTTATTGTTAGACTTTTAATTTTTCATTTCTGTCCGCCTCCGCTCTCGCATCGGCGACGCTACCTATAATGCAAACCACGTGCCAATAATTTTTTTCCAAATATTTTTATCTTTTCTGACAATTTGTCCACTTTTCGGGGACAAAATGGCGGGATGTCTGACAATTTTTCTACCGAGCTTTGACCCCTACCGGGGTCTGTGGCAACCGAAATACCCCCTTTCTACCGAGCTTTTGTCCCTGTCGGGACATTGCGATGCATGTTACGGGTCGGGACGTCGGCATGATTCCCGAATAGCCCCGGTAGGGGCGACCGCTCGGTAGGACCGGATGCCCTTGCGGGTTTCATTCGTCCCGAAGGGACGACACCATGCCCCTTTAAGGGGCAACAGCTCGATATAAAGGATGCCATTTCATCGACATTTTTTTGGAAGCCAAATCCGAACCTTATCTCTTCCCACGTACCGCATAGGCACCTTGCCGGCGTAATATTCTTCCGGGATGATGGCATCCAGCCGTTTGGCGTTCTCTTCAACCGTGCTGGTAAACCCCATTTCCGCCCTTCTTTGGTTCACGTTGGCGAAGTCTTTTATCGGCCAAATGATATATTGGTCTGGAAAATACTTTTCCGTACGGGTACTCTTTATCGCCTGTGTGCCATAGAGTTGCGGCTTCCCATCTTCTGTAAGGAGGCGGTCCGTCACCATGGCATATTGAACGGGGTCAATCTCGCCGTTTAGGTATGCCCGCTTAATCAGTTTGTAGTATTTCCGAATGTAGGGTGAATGCTGTAACAACAGAAAAGCCTGTGTGCTGGCATGTTTGCCCACCATTGAAATGGTCGGAAAACCGTATTCGCTGTAGATTTCCTTGGTGCGGGCAAACCGGTCGTACATCTCGTCGTCTATTGCCGAATATTCCGAACTGTCGGGGAATTGCATCAAAACACCTCTATACGCTCT
Organism: uncultured Bacteroidales bacterium; assembly: GCA_946186495.1. Lineage (GTDB taxonomy): Bacteria > Bacteroidota > Bacteroidia > Bacteroidales > WCHB1-69 > F23-D06. Next base: position 13,873 of record CAMHNQ010000018.1, on the reverse strand, counting down.
GTACAATTGGTCTTCAATGCCCAAATAAAACAGCTCCAACGCCAATTCTTTGTGGGTTACGGAGCCCAGACAGGCGAAATACGCCTCCTCAACCCGCTTCACGATGGGAGTCCATTTGGCAGAATCGGACGACAGCGGAATCCAACGTTTGTCCGCAAAGATTATTCTGTCGTCGGGCGAGCAGTCAATGAACCGGTTGAGGTATAAGATGGCGGAATCCTTCTGGCCGAGCATAATCCAGTCGGCGGCTATTTGGTAGTATCGCAAGTAATCCTTCGCAATGGTGTCGTTGCGGAGCCATTCGATGGAGGCAAGGTACTCTCCTTTCCTGTGCAGAGAGTCCGGCCCAAAGCAGGTGAGGTAGGAGGCCGTCTCATAATTCTTGGTGCAGCAGGAATCCTTCTGTGCAAAAGCCGCAAAAACCGCGCACAAAAGCACAAAGAACAGGATATGTCTTTTTCTCATAATGGTTTTGGCTGTTGGTTCTATTATTTAAACGGAAAAGGGGGAGAAAATCTTGGGTGGAGGGAAAAATAAAAAATGTATTTTTGCCGCATCATGTATGGCAATAAACTTGACAATGGCATTTTGGAGCACAGAAAGAGGCTTCTCTGGCGGCATTTGGAAAAAAAAGGCTGCATGTGGTCGTATGTCAAGAATCCAAAAGCCATTGACGACGAGTTTCTTATAGAAAAGGCCTTGCTTTATCTTGAATTTGAGGATCTTCACAAATTGAGTGAAATTTATCCGATGCACTACCTGCGTGATGTTTGGCGTGAACGGCTTGTCTCGCAAGGCGCTTACTATGACATCCTTAACTGGCTTCTGGCGGCCATGTTTTTTGACATCAAGAACCCTGACAAATACCTGAAACGCTATGGAAAACCAAAATTGGAAGCAAGGGCTTAGACCGGAAACTGTTCCTGTATTTGAGACAATATCGCAGATGGAAATCATTAAAGGGCTTTATCTGTGTGGTGGCACTGCGCAGTCTCTTCAAATGCAGCATCGGAAAAGTGAAGATCTTGATTTTGAGCTTCTTGGGGTCAGGAAAGAACGACCTCAACTTGATTTTGCTGCCATTTCAAATACTATTTCAGAAGCTTATCCTGATTGCAGAAAAGAGTTCTTAAGCAGAAATCAGCTCCAAATATTTGTAAACGGTAACGTTAAGATTTCGTTCTTCCGTCCTGAAAATCCCGTTCCTGAATTAGGCAAGGGATTTGTTTACAACAACATAGTAACCCCTTCTCTGCAAGAGTTGTAGTGCGTTACTCGTTCATTTCCAAAAATGCGGTGGCGTTATCCAATATTTTCTTGTCAACGGAATCTTCCGTTTTTGACAATGTTTCCATATTGTTTCTGATCAGCATACACGCTGTATCATACAGATCTTTGTATTCTTTCCAGAAGTCAGGGCTTATTCCCAAAACGGCATCAAGCAGGTCACCTTCGTAAAAACCACCGTCTGCCTTGATGTTGTAATCAAGGATTTCGAACACTTTGGGAAGGATGATGGGGAAGATGGTCCCCAATGCGGCTTCCTGGTAGAGCAGACTGCGGTAATCTTCCACCGTCCACCGTCGGGCTTGCGTGTGGTACAGGTAATACATGTGCTGGACGACGGAAGAATCGTCGTAAGGGATTTCGTCTCGCCACTCCTCCTGAAGCAGGTCGGAAAGCGTTTGGGAGAAAAAGTTGCGGTCTTCTTTCAGAATGTGCTGAACGTATTCGATGTCGGCGTCGGTCACCTCGGAACGTCCGATATGGACTGGGGATTTGGTTCGCTCGGCGTGCATCTCTTCTGTGACGTATCGAGGTGTTTTCTTTGGCTTTTTCATTAATTCTTTCTTTTTTATTGCCGCGAAGATACGCTTTTTTCTACAAACGGCGATTCAATATTAGTTTGACAAACAATAAACATCTTCCAAAGAACCTTACCCAAAGTGTTTTACGATTAAACGTCATGAGGATTTTCCTGAAAATCCTGACGTGGGCGGCGATTTCCTTATGTGCGCTAATCTTTTTCGCTTTTGTTGCGTTTGCAATATACGATGGCACTTTCTATCGAAAAGAGCTGCGTAAGATTCAAAAACAGCTGAATGCTATGGATGGGGTTACGGTACTTAATATGAGGGGACACAGGGACATCTCGCTGGAGTGTAGAACTCGCAGAAGTTATTTGAAAAAGTTGTCCTCAGTTGTCGTCCTTCCCAAAAGACAACAGAGACAACCATGACAACTTTTTTGTATTTTTGCGACCCAAAATGTTGAGGTTATGAATTTTTTTGAGCGACATTACAAGAAGATAGCTGTCGGCTGGTGGTTGCTGCTGTTTCTTTTGTGGTTGCTGCCCAGGGTTGTGGGTGTGAAAAACCATAATTTTTTGGATCCTGCTCAGGCTGGATTGCTGTATCTTATTCTTTTTGGCATAGCAGTATGTGTTTTCGCCCTCATCGCTTTTATTGAGATCGCCTCCTCGAAAAATTACAAGCGGTTGAAAAGGATGTTTTTGGTCATCGTTGTCCCTTTGATGTTGTTGGCGGCAGCGGGCGTTTATCGGACTATATTAGATACATTTGAGGTGGTTCCCGTACCCTTTCAAAGTGTTGACAAGGCTAAGAAGAAAGGCGTTTTCTATGCGGAATATGATGTAATACCAGCGGTAGTGTCTGTGAATGATACGACCATGATTCGCTTTGAGGAAGCCATTGGACAATATCAGTTGGATATAGACCAATCGCGTCTCTTTGATTTCCCGAAATATTTCAAGTCGGACCGAAAATACATTGTGATAAATTGTTCGTGCGATGATATGTCACGCAACTTTTATCACCATTTGGTCTGGAGTAGTGATGACGCATACTATGTTGAGGGTCCCATACGCTATGGGAAAAAGGGAAAGCCTATGGTTGAGGTTTCGTTGATGGCTTCGGCTTCGGATACCATTCTTATCACGGTCGGTAGTCTTCATTCGTTAGAAATAATAGACACTATTCCACCGGAAAATCTTGATACCATCCGTTTGGTGAAACGACGTTAAGGACCGACCTTATAATGTTGTCCCCAGTTGTCTCAGTTGTTGTCAGGAATAAAGACAACTGGGACAACTGGGGACAACTAAAAAAGATTGTCGTCTCTACCGCAGTTTCAGCAGCACCACGTTCTCCACGTGCTGCGTGTGCGGGAACATATCGACGGGCTGCACCTTCTCTACACGGTACTTCGGGTCGAGCAGGGTGAGGTCGCGGGCCTGCGTGGCCGGATTGCAGCTCACATAGACGATGCGCGGCACCTCTAACTTCAGCAACTGCTCGATGACGTTCGGGTGCATGCCGGCGCGCGGCGGGTCGGAGATGATGACATCCGGTTTCCCGTGCTGCGCGATGAACTGGTCGGTAAAGATCTTCGCCATATCGCCCACCACGAACTCTGTGTTCGTGATGTGGTTCTGCGCGGAGTTGATTTTTGCGTCCTCCACAGCAGTATCCACGTACTCGATGCCGACCACTCGCTTGGCCTGGTGCGCCACAAAATTTGCGATGGTACCGGTGCCGGTGAAGAGGTCATAAACGACTTCATCTTTCTGTATGTCAGCAAATTCGCGCACCACCTTGTAGAGGTTGTAGGCCTGTTCGCTGTTGGTCTGGTAGAAGGATTTCGGTCCGACCTTGAACCGCAGGTTCTCCATCTTCTCGGTGATGTAGTCCTGTCCGGCGTAGAGGTGGAACGGCAGGTCGAAGATGGCGTCGTTGAGTTTGGTGTTGATGACGAACGTCAGCGAGGTGATTTCGGGGAACCGCTCCATGAGGGCGGCCAGCATATCTTTCACCTCCTGGTTGTATTTGGTGACGATGAGCACCACCATGAGGTCGCCGGTGGAGGCGGTGCGGATGATGATGTTCCGAAGCAACCCCACTTGCTGGCGCGGGTCGTAGAAGTCGAGGTTGTGCTCGATGGCGTACTGCTTGCAGAAGAGCCGGATGTCGTTGCTCGGTGCTGCCTGCAGCCAGCAGTGCTTGATGTCGAGGATTTTGTCGAACATGCCGGGCACATGGAACCCGAGGCAACGGTTTTCGAAGAACTCGCCCTGCTCCTGCCGCTTCATCTCCTCGTATGTCAGCCATGGCATCGTGGAGAAGGTGTATTCCAGTTTGTTGCGGTAGTAGTAGATTTTCTCCGAACCGATGATAGGCATCAGCGGCGGGAAATCGAACTTGCCGAGGTGCTTGAAGTTGTCCTCCACCTGTTTCTGCTTGAATTCCAGCTGTTTCTCGTACGTCAACATCTGCCATTTGCACCCGCCGCAGTGCCCGAAATGTCCGCATGGCGGCACCACCCGGTCGGGCGACGGCTGCTTGATGGCCAACAGGTTGCACTCCGCGTAGCCACGCTTGCGTTTATAGACTTCCACATCGACGATGTCGCCAGGCACCGCGTACGGCACGAAGACCGTCAGTCCATCGACCTTTCCGACGGCTTTTCCCTCCGCCCCTGCGGAGATGATTTCCAGATTTTCTATGTTATATCGTTTGAAGCTCATATCTTTTTTTGGTTAGCACCCCACAATGCGCTTCGCTTGTATGGGGTTAATTGCACTTCGTGCGTTTTGCCTCTTCGAGGCTGCTCAAGGAACTATTTTCAAAATATTGGGGTTGTTCGTTAATTTATCGTGCCATCTGTAAAACCCCTCCTGATCGACATACTGGAATACCTTTTCGGGCATCATGTAGCGTACGGACTTGCCTTTTTTGAGATTGTCGCGGATGAGGGTGGAGGAGAGGGCCATCAGGGGCGCATCCACGAGGTGCACGTGCGGGTGCGTGCGGAAGTCGCCGCCGTCGTAGCCCGGACGGGGATAGACGTAGAGGTGGTAGTTCTCTAGAATGTACTCGTAGTTGAACCATTTCGTGAAGGTCTGCAGGTTGTCCTCGCCCATGATCAGACAAAACTCGCGTTGAGGGTACTGTTCGCGCAGCACCTGCAGGGTGTAGCTGGTGTAGGAGGGCTTCGGGAGCGAGAACTCGATATCGCAGGCACGGAAACGCAGGTCGTCGCCGATGGCCAGGTTCACGAGGTGCAGCCGCTGGCGGTCGTCCAATAGCGACGCTTTCTTCTTCAGCGGGTTCTGCGGCGACACCACGAACCATAACTCCTGCAGGTCGGAATGTTCCAGCAGATATTCGGCAATAATCAAGTGCCCGACGTGAATCGGGTTGAACGAGCCGAAGTATAAACCTGTTTTCTTCATTGTTCTTTCAAAAAGGGCGCAAAGATAACATTTCCTCGTTAAAGTGTAATGCTCAACAGTTCTTCAACGGAAAAAATAGCAAAATTTCTATTATTCCATTCGAGATAATGATGGCCGCCTATATTTTTCTTTTCGTTTCATAACGAAAAATTCGTTATCTTTGCCGCAGTAAATTTTTCCGTATGGCGACATTGAAGAAACTTACTGCCTCAGAAGAGGCTATTATGCAGATAATCTGGAAGTTGGGACAAGGATTTGCCCAAGACATTATCAGCGAGGTGCCGGAACCGAAACCGCCGTATAACACTACGCTCTCCGTGGTGAAGGCGTTGGAACGCAAGGGCTACGTTGGGCACGAGACCTTCGGCAAGGCAAACCGCTACTATCCGCTCATTTCCAAGGAGGACTATTCGCGCACCCTCCTCGGTCGCGTGGTCAGCCACTATTTCAACAACTCCCTCTCCTCGCTGGTCTCCGCCTTCACCGCAGACCACCCTATTTCCGACCAAGATTTGCAGGAACTCGAACTGCTGGTCCAAAAGGCGAAACAAAGCCCAAAGTCTTAAATCACAAGTCACAAGTCCATGTTCAAGCTGGTAGATTTTGGAACTATAGTGCTGTCAAGCGGGCTGTTTCTGCTCTGCTATTTGCTGTTTCTGCGTAAAGAGAAGCATCATCAGCTTAACCGTTTCTATCTGTTGCTCACGCTTACTTTCTCTTCACTGCTTCCTTTTTTACGGTTTCATCTGCCAGTCCGTGTTCCTTCAGTTTACTATGTCGCGAAAATCTCGGCCGTAGCAGAACCCGCTGTCAATCACAGAGGTTGGATTATTTATGCGACCGTAGCATCGCTCTTTTTTGTCTTCTTTCTTTTTAAGTTGATCAAGGTTTTGCGACTTATTATTGGAAAGCAGTATGATACGGTTAATGGCTTAAAGGTTATTAATGGAAAGGGGCATACAGGGCCGTTTTCTTTCTTCCGTTACGTTGTGGTGGATTGCTCATCCTTTAACGATAGCGAGCTGGATTTGGTGCTGCGTCATGAGGCGGCGCACGCCAAACAGTGGCACACGCTGGATATTCTTTTTGTAGAGCTTGTGGGCGTGGTTTGCTGGTTCAACCCTTTCGTGTGGGCGTATAAGTCCGCGCTCAAGTCCCAGCACGAGTATGCGGCCGACGCGGCAGTCATCCGCTCGAATGTTCTCCGTAATGACTATTTCGACCTGATTTTGAAACAGATTCGCCATCAAAGCCGTCTGACTCCCGTCCATTCGTTTAGCGCCACCGCAGTCAAAAGCCGCATTCGCATGATGATGGCAACCGTTCATGGCCGCCGCCGTTGGGTGCGTTATCTTTCTGTGATTCCCATGTTGGCATTGCTTGTTGTGGGCAATTCGCTGCTCGCCTCCTCTAAAAACGTTCCTTCTTTTATGGAAACGGTGGTTTCCGAAGCGGTTTCTCAGTCGCTTTCCGAATATTCTGATAAGGCGGAGACTGTTCCGACGGAAAAAATAAAGGCAAAGAGAGCTGTCCGTCAGACCAAAACACATTCCCAACATACGGAAGAGTTTTCCCAACCCAACGTGTTGGAGTCCCAGTCCTGGCTCTCTAACCAATATGGCGATCCCGTGGAGTTCTATGTCGAAGCGTCCGACGAAAAGCAAGAGGAGCATTACAATGTAATTGTGACGGGCGATGCGCCGCAAATCTATCAGGTCAGCGTCTCCGAAACCCCGAAGTAGGGCTGTCATATTATGGCAGCCAGACAACAACCAATGGTTAATTGTCAGGCCACAATATAACGAAAAAATCATTATATAACGAAAGTATCATTAAAACCCAAAAGCAATGAGAAAGATTACAAACATTCTGATTATCATGATTTTGTGCTTGGTTGCGCAGGCGCAGGAACCCGTTCTTTCACCAAGGTTGAAAGCGTATTACCATATCAAGATGGAGATGAACAATCTTTACAGTGAGTTCAGTTGGGCGGAAAACCGGACAAAGGACACGGTGTCGATGCGGGAGATTCTTGCCCGCTATGAGGAGAACAGGCGGCGTATGCAACAGTTCCCCGAGTATTTCCGCCCTTCCCGGGATGCGCGCAACTATGCTGATATGCTTGCTGTGTTCGGTCGTTATGCGGAGGCGGTTGCCCTTTACGATACGGCGTTCTACGATCGCAAAATGGAGGCTCACGACTTCAGCATTCCTTATCGTCGGGCCTATTTTGCAGGCGACACGCTGCTACACCAGCGCAAGCTGGCCGAATACCAGCAAGCGGAGTGCGGTCTGTATTCATACAGCGAGTGGCAGGTGCGCAGAAAGCTGTGGGAACTGCAGCAGATGGACCAGATGGCCATCAAGCTGTCGGATTTGCCGGGACTGAACCACGAGTTGGAGGTTCGGATGCTCGCGTTCAAGGACTCCATTCTGAAAGCGTCCATTGCGCAGCTTCGGGCAGACTATCCGGAAATCGAGGACGTGCTCTCCTTGGACTTTTTCGCCAAATTTCTCTTGGGCCGCCACCTCTATTCAGCCGATCCGGATTACTGGTTCGAGGTGGAGTATCCGCGTTCACGCAAGCTTTTGGAGAGCGGACAGGGCAGCCCGGAATCGTACGCGCACACTTACGACTTCTACCTGATGCGCACTGGCAGGGGGAAGAGCTATTATGGCCAATATGGTTGTTCGGACGACCTGACTCCTGCGGACACGGCGGAGATCAACCGTCACCGCGCCGACATCGGACTGGAACCCCTTGAGGCGGAAAGGCGGGATAAGAATGTGATTTATATCACGTATTGATGTGATTATTTAGGGTTACCGTTGGCATGATTTCCTATAAAAACAGCTCTTCCATCGTGACTTCCGATTGAATGTCGTCCGAGTATTTGTTGGGTAGAATGCCATGTGTGGTGATCATGGTGAGATATAGCGCTTTGCGGGTTTTGGTTTCTTGACGGAATATTTCCCGCCGTTGTATCATCTTTTCGTCGTATGCCTTTGTGATTTCGTATTGGCTGGCGGAGTATTTCATCTCGCACAGGTTGATGGTTTGGTCCCGACGGTCAATAATCATGTCTATTTGCCCGCCACGTTCTCCATTTTTACTTCGCCAAGAGCATACATCGCTTTGTATACCATTGATTCCCAACGCCTTCTTGATTTGTGGAAGATGCAGCAGACACACTTGTTCGAAGGCATATCCACGCCAAGTGTTTTGCACGGGGGTGTCTAACATGTTGCTCCAATGATTATCGTCTTGGCCATGATACCCTTTTACGAACTTGAGATAAAACAGAGAAAACAAGTCTGTCAGTTGGAAAAGAGCGTCCCTCTCGCTTTTCCCGAAAGCCGAATATTTTCGAATGAAGTCGCATTTTTGTAGGTTGTTCAGTATTTCAGTTAATCCACCATTATCCTGAAGTTTTAAGGTGTTCATTATCTCCTGACGAGAAAGTCCCATGTTTTTCTTGGCCAACGTGGCCACTACTGCCTTGTAAACATCGGATTGAGAAAACAAGGACTGGAATAGAAAGTCATATTCGTTTTTGAGTTGGGCGGAAGGAGAAAAAAACAGAGCATCAACGTTTTGCGTAAGACTTAAATTTTTTTGTAGCAGACTTATATAGTAGGGGATGCCGCCGAACACCATATAGCCATCCAATATTTGTCGCCTGTTCCATACTATTCCTTGTTCTGATAGAAGTTGCTCGGTTTCGCTGAGGGTGAATGGCGATAGCGGGATATTCAGGGTGACACGACCGCGAAGACCTCCCTTTCCCCCGAGGAACTTGTCTGTCATCCAAGTGGTGGCGGATCCGCATACGATTAGTTTGAGATCTGTTTGTACGCACCCCCAGCTGTTCCAAAACAATTCAAATGCTTTTAGAAAACGGCTTCGTGGCGTGTCCATCCATGGCAACTCGTCCATAAATACAACTTTTGTGGTCTCTTTGCTATGGATTAGCAGATGTTTCAGCTGGTCGAAGGCGGAAAACCAATCTTCGGCCATCGGGTATGCGGCATTGGAATATTCATTCAGCTGTTTGTTGAAGAATGTCAGTTGTTCTTTCTTGGTCCCCTGATAGATACCAGTGGTGTAAAAGGCAAATTTGTCCTTGAAATGCTGACGGACGAGGAATGTCTTCCCGACGCGCCGTCTGCCATACACGGCAATCAGTTCGGGTTTACCACTTTTATAACTGGTATTCAATAAGTTGAGTTCGTTTTTACGACCTATGATTTTCATTTTGGAATGCTTTTAATCCAATGGCAAAGATATAAATTTTTGAGTTACCGCTACAATTAAAAAATAATGCCTGCGGTAAGTCGTTTTTTAAACCGGTTACCGCTGACTAAAAATCGAAAATATATGCGGTAAATCGTTTTAAAAATTGGTTACCGATGTTTTTTCTGGAATATACTTTTCCTGAACGGATCAAACCGATCTTTCATGGTAATTGCGATAATTAACTCTTCGACGGAAGCGATGAGGTAGATGAGCCAGAAGATGCCGATAAGGCCTATGTCATATAAAAGCCAATCCTCAAATGAAATTGACCCGTTGTACCAAAACAATCGAATTTCCAATGTTTTAAGAGGGATGTAGAGCAATAAAGAGTAACCGGCTATTTTGTTCAGCACGGTGTGGATTCCGGTGAATCTGCCCCATCGTGTTTCGCAAATGGCTCGTGTAATATACCGGATGAGCATTATGGAAGCGAATGCTATAGGCCCGCCCGTATAAAGGGATTCCCAAAGCACCACCTGTGACAAATAATGGTCTTTCCCTAAACTACATACAACAAGATAGCCGATAGTCCCTGCAGCAAACAACCAATTGGCTATATTGTTCTCCTTGATGGCGTTATCGTCAGCTATTTTCCATTTTGTTCTCAAAAAGTCCCCATAAAAGATGCTCAAACAGCCCAAAGTGTATAATGTCACGGCGGCAGCACCCCATTTTGACAGATAAACAGAAGGGTCTTTGGGTGTCAGCAATGCGGAAAGCGGCAGCAAAACCACCAAAGCCATCCGGAAACGGTTCAGCCAATGGGTTGTTTGAGAAGCTGTGATCTCGTTCATTGTCTATGAATTTGCAGCAAAGATACTATAAATAATTATATGACGCAAAAAAACGGTGTGATAATCTGCGTGGTCTGTGGGAAAACTATATGCCCGCGGAACTCGCAGAAATACGCAGACAGGATATTTACAAGATTCAAGTGGATAATTCAGATTATTTTAATGCCTGCGGTAACTTCCGGCTCCGTGTTGGTGGCGCGCTACTCGTAATATTCGATCTTGCGCCACACGACCTCCGTCGCGGTCATCGAATCATCGCTGCCCCCCTCATATCGCACACGCTTCACCCAATTCCCCTGCTGGTCGTATTCATATTGGTAGCGGACAATCCTGAACGGATTGGCTTTTGTCTGATAACCGACATGCTCCACTAAATTGCCGTGCTCGTCATACGACCATTCTTCCAAAACGGCCATTTTGTAGTCGAAAAAGGACTCGTTGATCCTAAATTCCCCGACCAAGGCCTCCTTTTTCACCATTCTTCCAGCGGAATCGTAAGTGGTTTGGATATGACGGTCTAAAGTCCGCTGCGTGCCTTTCACATCATAATCCTTGCATTCAATCTCCCTCCCGGCGCTGTCATACTGGTAATAATTGTCCCATCCGCTGGGCTTCCAATCCCCGATGGAATAATCGCGGATCATATTATGCCGATCGTCATATTCATACCCACAACTTGCGCTAAAGCCTTTGCATTTACAAGTGCTGTTGTCTCCCTTATAGCCATTACAGCGACCCTTGAAAATCATATTGTCCAAGCTGTCATACACAAAAGCATCCATCCATTGCACTTTTTTGCCATTGTTCATCTGATGCGCCACCAGATTGCCCCGCTCATCATAGCAATAGCAATCGACGATGCCGACGCTCTTTTCCCCGTGGTGCCCAAGATCGGATGGACAAGCCCTGCTTTTCAATTCATCCTTATAGATAAACTCCTCCACTCGCACAGGTTTTCCCTCGTCATTTAACGAGATCACCTTTTCGCTTAAGCCGTCAAATTTTCGATAATAGGTTGACATCTTGGTCAGATGCCCGTTTTTGTCATATTCGAAATTAATATCTCGACCAACAGATCCCCCCGTTACCTGTCTTAGAAGTCCAGAGCCGTCAAAGCCGTATAGGGCTGCCAATGCGGTGGTATCATAATCCTCCTCGGACAAAGGACGGGCGTCGTCGAGGTCATAAACCAAGGAATCCTTCAGGGCAATCTTCCAGGCCAGACACCTGATCAAATGTCCATTTTTGGAAAAAAGCCACTCCTGCAGTTTGGACCCAAGGTCCTTGGAACTACTGCCGTGTTTCAGCACTTCGGTCTGCTCAACCGATTTGACAGTTCCGTTCAGCGAGATGTCCAAATGTTTGTAGTCGCCATAGAAAAGTTTGAACTCCTGATAAGGCTCTGTGGAGACAAATTCAGTTTTCTCCCGTGGCTCAACGGCTTCTGCAGATACGCCGACAGAATCGGGGATGAAAACCTCAAATGCTCTGTAACGAGAACTATTTTGAGTATCGGTTTTCTTGCCGCCCTTGACAATCTCGATTACGTCATTGTGCAGCTTTTCGTAATCAATGTTCTCCTTGTAGGTATAATCGTACATGGAGTTTCGTATTTCGCCGTTCTCCGTTGAGATGTATCTCGTCATGATGTAGTCGAAAGGCATATCTGTACCATGAAACATAATCAAATGCAGGCGGTAAAGCTGGTCTTTGTCGCTGCCGTCGGGGTTGGTGCTGTAGACGTAATAGACCACCTTGGTGAAACTGGTGGAGAAACGGTTTTTCGGCAATTCGTCGTACCACTCATACCCCCAGATATTCAGCGTGTCTATCTTGAAAAAGTCGAAGTTGTAATAGTGGCAAAGCTCGTACTCGCATGGCAGTTTGTTCTTTTTGTGCGCTTTGTACAATAGAGCCCTGTTTTCAGCGGCTTTCTTATAATTTCCCAAACCAGAGTAACAGACAATCTTGTTGCGGATAGCAAAATAATCGGTTTCCGGCTTCATCAAGGTCAGCATCTCCTCATCGAGCTTCAACGCCTCCCCGAAGTTCTCCCGGTACCTGTATGCCATTTCAAGCATATAGGCCGTCCTGTAATAATCGAAGGTGGCATCCTTGTAAGTCCGACTTTTGTCAGCTGGAAGTCCCTGCCAACGCTGTTTGGCGTATTGATATGCCTCGTCGAAGAGACCAGACTGGCATAGACTGTCAATGTGCCGCTCATGGGGATCGCTTTGCGCGTATGCACATCCGAACGGAATCATGGTGGCAATGATCAGCAGTAAGTGTATCACTTTTTCCATAGCTCATTTCATAATAGGACTTCAAAATACGATTTCTTTTCGCTACTGCCAATCTAAATGAGAAGTCCTTGAATCATAGATTGGCTAAATAACGTTGCAAATATATCCTTTATTTGAATAAAGGATACAAAAAAGTGAAATGGTTGCAGTTTATCGATATTTTTTTTCATTTCCCGAAAACCTTCTTGAAAAACGCTACCGTACTCGCCACCACCTCTTTCCGGTGGCGTGTGATGGTATGGTTCTCGCCCTCCACCACCTGAAGGGTCGCGAGGTCGCCGTAGGTCTTCTTGAATCGTTCGCTGCACCACATCGGCACGATGCCGTCGCGGCTGCCGTGCAGCAGGAGGACAGGACCTTTGTATGCCGCCGCCGTCCCGTAGATGTCCAACTGTTGTGTGCTCAGCAGGTACTCGCGGCCCAGCTTCATGAAAACCAGGCAGCGGATGAACTCCGGCGGGTCGGCCGGGTCGAAGCGAGCGTTGAAGAACTTGCCACCCTGACTTGCCTCCTTGATGACGGAGCCAGGGGCGATCAGTACCACCCCGTCGGGCGCGATGCCGGCTGCGGCCAATCGTCCCGCCGTCATCGAGGCGACCACCCCGCCTTGCGAGTGCCCTAACAGGCCGACGCCCTCCACGTAGGGCAGGCGGTTCACGTAGTCCCAAATGGCTTTTGCGTCGGCGATTTCCTTTTCGATGGTCATGTCCTGCCTGCGCCCGTCACTTTGGCCGTGTCCGTCGAAGTCGAAGCGGATGGAAGCGATGCCCGCCTTGGCAAGCCCTCTTGCAAGCGCCGGTGTCGGGTTGATGTTCTTGCTGGCGAAGATCCCGTGCATCAGAATCACCATAGGGCAATGGTCGGTGTTCGGGTTGAAGCCTTCCGGCAGGGTGATTTTGTAGGAGAGCTTTCCTTCCGGGCCTTTCACGACAGGTTTTTGCGCTGCTGCTCCATTGAAAACGCCGAAGAGAATCCCAAGTAGGAAAAACAGGGCGACAAGGGTCTGTTTCATTATTTTGTCATTTTGAGGGTTTTAACAGGGGCAAAAATACATTTTTTCAGTATATGGCAGTCGGGCGAAGGCTTTGCCCCAGTTATTGTCAACGAGGTGCGGAACCGTATCCGACGTGCAATAACACTGTTTTATGTGGTGAGGGCAATGAAGCAAGGGCTATATTGGGCAAGAGACATTCGCCAAGTTGACCTACTTAGATTATATTATTGTATA
>CAMHNQ010000017.1 GCA_946186495.1 uncultured Bacteroidales bacterium | reverse complement strand
CAACTTGGTTCAGTCGTAAGGCTCAAAAGTGACAACCAAAATCAGCAAATCACAGGCTTACTGGCAAGGGGTTGGCAAGTATATGGCAAGTATATGGCAAGTATATAGCAAGTATATAGCAAGTATATGGCAAGTATATGGCAAGTATATGGCAAGTATATGGCAAGCTCAACCAAGGCTTTGGACTTGGCAAATTCTTGGTAACTACTGTATGACTACTTGCCTGATACTTGGGTAAGAGGGTCGAGCGCTTTGCCCGAAACTTTGATGCGGCGGTGAGGGATGTCACCCCTTCGGCCAAAAGCGCCCCGTCCGCCGGCAATATTCCTCGTACTTCGCGCCGAAGTCCCGAAGAAGGCGCTTCTCTTCGCTGCGGACCTGCAAAAGCATGATGGCGATGAAGGCCACGAAGACCAACAAGGCCTGCCAGGTCCAAAAACAGACGCACACGCCGGCATAGTAGACGAAACTGCCCGTCAACATGGGGTTGCGGCTCAGACGGTAAGGACCGTCGGTCATCAGATGGCGGGTGCGGGGCGCGACCTCGTGTCCGAAGGCATCCATTGGGTTGCCGTCGCCTTTGTGCCGCATATAGACGATGGACCAGACACTTAGCGCGATGCCTAGTACCGCAAGCACTGCGGCTATCACTATCCGCCAGACAGGAATCCCCCAAAAATCGGGTCTGCCAGAGGCCAGCCACATCACGGTCGGAATCAACAGCACGAACATCAAACCGCCGAGCACGTGGCCGGTTATTTCTCTCATTTTCTTCATATTGCGTAATTATTTCGTTTCTCTGATTTATTTTTCTTTCGCGTCAATAGCCGTCCAATCCGGTTCTTGCCGTTCAGCTCCGCCACCAAGATGATGCCGAAGGCGATGGCGACGGTGGCCTTCAAGGCGACGAATCCGCTCTGCAGGGCCAGTCCTATATGGTTGGCGACGATGTTGTAGGTGGTCCAGAAGATGCCCGCGCCCGGCACCAACGGGAAGATGCCGCAGATGAGATAGACCGTGATGGGGCATTTGCGGGTGATGGCCATCGACATGGCCGTGAAGGTGACTAACGTCGTGGCGAAAAAGACCACCATCGTGGCGGACATCTCCGTGTGGTGCATGAGTATCAGATAAAGCAGCCAGCCGAGCGTACCGCACAAACCGCTGTCCAAGTAGTATTTTCGGGGTACGCCGAAGAGTACGGCGAAGGCCACCGTTCCTACGTATGCCGCCACAAGCTGCACGAACATCCCGGCTGTTTCTGGCGCGGCGGTGAGTGCTTCGAGATGCTGCAACTCCCCGTGAATGGCCGCGTCCAACAAAAATGCCAACGCCACCCCCATGGAGATGCAGAAGAAGGTGAGCAATGCGTCCAACAGCCGCGTGACACCGGCAATGTAGTCCTCGTGTGCCAGGTCGCGGATGCCGTTGGTGAAGGGTACTCCGGGAATCAGCGGAATGATGGCCCCGATGATCATGTTGCTGAGATGCGTGCCTACGCCAAATCTGAACATCACCACGCAGAGTACGGTGGCCAACAGACCGCCCGTGATGTTGGCGGCGATGCGCGACAGATGCCGGTAGCCGACAAAGAGCATATAGACCCAAAGGGCCAGTCCGGCCACGAATGCTGCCACACTGTCCATATAACCGCCCCCGAAGATGATGCAGAATGCTGCGCTGCCGAATGCGGAGGCAGCCACCTGCTCCCATACGGGTTTCGCCTCCATGCTGCGGATCTGCCGAAGCCGCCGTTCCAACTGATTGAGGTCGCACTTGCCCTCGGCGACTTCGCGGGATAGCTGGTTCACCGCCACCACCTTGTCGAGGCTTGCCCCCTTGATGGGGATGAACTTGGTGCGCGCGAACCCCTTTGCCGAGGCCATGATGCCGTTGCTGAGCACGAAGAAACTCTCGTCTTCCACGCCATAGTGGCCGGCGATGCGCCGCATGGTCTCATCGACCCGCGAGATCTCCGCCCCGTTTTCCAAAAGGATTGCCCCGGCCTCGTAGGCCAAGTCCATGATTTTGCTGTTGTCGTCCATAGTCTGTCGTAATTTTATCTCCGCTTCTCATGCCACTCCCGAAGCTTTTGCATCTCCTCCTCCGTGAAGGTGCTGTTGCCGTAGCGGTCGATGAAACCGCTGAGGCCCTTCCAGGAGTCTGGCGGATAGCCCCCCACCATAAACCAACCGTTTACCTTTGGCGAACTGATATAAGCGTATGGTCCTGAGATGATTAACCGGCCATGTTCGTCAATCAAGGTGGTTTGGCCGTCACCCGTATTCACATTTCCATACCCATCTCCTCCAAATATCGGCGTTTCATATTGGCACGGCACAATCAGATCAAAGTCTCGGTTGACGAAACCCCACTTGCCGTTGCGCTTCACAGGAATCATGGAGATGTAGGGCATTAGTTCCTCCTCATACTCAATTCCTTCAAATGCATCCACCTTCCTGCCCTGCCGGTCGTAGATTTCACATGTCGCGTTCCAATCCTGATCGCGTTTCAGTATCGCAATGCGTTCGCCGGATTCACTTAGGATAAATTCGTGAAAGGAAGAAACCAGAACTTTCCCATTTCTGTTGAGCAGTACCTGAGTGTTCATATCGTCATCATTTTTCCCTGGAATTAGGAGTTCAATGATATCCGATTTTGGGAAAAACCACAGGTACGATGCTTCGTATAAGAAGGGGACTACCACATTGTTCGTCGAATCCACCACGCCCCACTTTCCTGCCTGACGTACAGCGAAATAGCCCATATCCGAGCCCCAAATCATTTCGTACTTGCAGGGGACGATTTCCTGTCCTGTGACAGAAAGCACACCGTATAAGTCTTGCCTTTCTGCTTCAAGATAATGATCGTTGTAAGAGTACAGGAGATTATAGACAAAAGGTATCACGGTGTCGCCGTGATGGTTGACTGCACCGGCAACCTTTTCATTCCTTTTTTCAATGATAAAAAGGTCCGGACCGGCTATTCTCACACGGTCATACTGGCAGGGCAGTATTTCGCGACCAGTCGAATCCACCACACCCTCTTCCCCGTCCATATCTGTTAATACGATCATCCCGTACTCAAAAACATCATCAACCTCCTCCACATCGTACCATACCCTGCCGTCATATTTCGGGGGTATTACCCATTCCAGTTGCCGGTTCATGAAGCCTAAAAGGCTATCTTTCATCACGAAGATCAGGTCGGAGTGCTCTTGGAAACGGATGTCACGGTATTCGCAGGGTAAAATCTGTCTCCCATAATCGTCAATAATACCAAAACGGTTTGGCCATTCTTTCTTTGCATTGTTGTCCGAGCGTACGCACACGATTATCCAGCCATAGCGGTCGAGGTAATCGAAGTAATCGTATTTTCGGAGAGAATCTCCGAGCTGCTGCAGCCGTGCTTTGCTCTCTTCGGGCGGCAGCGGTGCAGTAGGTTTTGTCTGCGCCCACGCTAGGAACGGAAGCAGAAGGATTGCGATGAGGACATTCTTTTTCATATTAGGAACTCTTATATGATTATGATGCAAAAAAGTCAAAAGGTTGCAGTTGGGTTGAAAATTTTTAGCGTAAATGGGATGATTACTTGTCCGCATCCGCTTCTTTGTCGCCTCGGAACGTGACAGGCACCTGCATGAAGCTGCGGACGGGCAATCCCTGATTTGTGGCGGGCTTCCATTTAGGCATCTGTTGGAGGACGCGAACCACCTCTTCGTCGCAGGAAGGGAAGAGTGGCACTTTGATGGTGACTTGCCCGACCTGCCCGTCCTTCTCCACCGTAAATTCGGCGAGCACTGTACCGGAGATACCGTTGTCGCGGGCATCCTGAGGATACTGTATCGTTTTCGCGAGATAGGCGTTCAGGGAATCAGGACCGCCGGGAAATTCGGGCCAAGTCTCTGACAACGGGACCAAATTCTCTTCATTCTCAAACAATTCCTCATATGATCCTTTTATTTGAAGTAGATCCCTTTCTGTAAAAGTGCTGTTGCCGTAACGGTCAATGAAACCTATCAAGCCTTCCAAGTATATGGGAGATATAGGATAGGACTCGACCTGAAACCAGCCGTTCACGGAAGGACAAATCCATTGGTAAGGGCCTTTTATTAGCGGTTCGCCCTGCTCGTCAAAAAGAACCAAAGGAAGATCGGTGGCTGTGGAGGTGGCGTAACCGTAGCCGTAATCGCCGCTTACAGGGCTGTCATACAGGCACGGTACAACCAGTTGAAAGTCGCGGTTGACGAATCCCCATTTGCCATTGCGGTTTACGGGGATCATGGTTTTGTCATTCACCCATTTGGAACCGACAAACTCGATGTTGTTGTAAGCATCTACCATTTTGCCATTGCGGTCATATATTTTGCAAAACAAGTGGTCTTGTGTGGACGTGTTTTCACCCCAAACCGCAATTTGTTTGCCAGAGATACCCGGAATACTGTATTCGTATGAGGGAACTAACACTTTGCCATTTTTGTCGAGCAATTGTCGTCTGCCGTTCTCCTGCAACAACTCAAACATATCTAACTTACTGACAATATGTATGTTTTGTGCTGGCATGAATGGAATAATTATATTATTCAACGAATCCACCACTCCCCATTTGCCATTTTGTTTCACAGCAAAAAGTCCTTTCTCATAATTCCAAATCTGTTCATATACAAAAGGAAGGATTTCCTGTCCAGAGGTTGTGATTACCCCATATAAGCCTTGTTTTTTCGCTTCAATATACTGGTCTCCAAGAAAATGCAGATGTTCATATACAAACGGGATTATAATGTGGCGGCGCCTGTTGAGTGCTCCGTAACGATTTTCATAATAGGTCAAAAGCAGATTTTGTCCGGCAATTTCCACCCAATTGTATTGGCAGGGCAGTATCTCGCGACCTGTAGAATCCACAACGCCATACTTCTGAGTTAGGTCAGACGTCACCAACATCCCATATTGGAAATAGTCGTCACACTCCATGGAGCACCAGTCTTCTGCTTCGAGTTTTGGCGGTATCACCCATTGCAGCTGCCGGTTCATGAAGCCTGCCGAATGACTGTTCTTCGCCACCATGATCAGGTCGGAATGCTTTTGAAAACGGATACAGTAGTATTCGCACGGCAACACGGTCTGCCCTTTGTCGTTAATGATTCCATAAGCAGACGAATAGGTGCGATGATTGGTTTTCGTCACTTTTTCCACCACCATCCAGCCGTGGCGGTCGAAGTTTTCAAAGCCGTCGTATCTCCCCAAGGAATCTCCGAGCTGCTGCAGCCGTGCCTTGCTCTCTTCGGGCGGCAGCGGCGCTGTCGGTTTTGTCTGCGCCCATGCCAAAATTGGGAGCAGGAGGGTTAAAGTGAATAAAACGACAGTGCTTTTTTTGCCTAAAATTAATCCCCTTTCCATATTACGTATTTTTTCGTAACGAACTTTTTCGTAATCTTAATAATATCTCCGCGTATCACACAGTATCTGCACGTATAAATCTACGTAAGTCTGCGAGTTCTGCGGGAAAATGGCTTATTTCGGCATCAACTCCTCCAAATAGGACTTTAGTGTTCCTTTTTCGCGCATTTTGAGGAATTTCTCCGCACCCTTGTCTCTTCCAAGCTCTTTCTTGTACTTCACGTAGTAATTGAGGGCGGTGTTCATTCCAGCGAGACAACCATCCAGCTGGTCATCGCTTTTGTACTGAATGGCGTATTGTGCCCAGCCCCCGAGTAGCAGAATCAGCAGGTTCCTGTTCTCAAATTCTGCCGCTGCTGCGTTAATCTCAATGCGCACATCGGGAGTACCAACGAGCCACCAGACCGCAAACTCCGACACTCTCTTCCGGTGAGGGTCGTTCGGGGAATGTGTTTTTAGCCATTCGATGCAGTCCATGGCGGGAAGTGTGTAGTTGGCATACTCGGACTTTTCGATTTCTCCCGGGATTTCCGGAACGGTGAATGTTATGTTCTGTGCACTCACGCCTTGCGCGAGGAGCAGGCTGAAAAGGATAACGGCAATTTTTTTCATATCAAGAATTATTTGGGTTTATACTATTATGATGCAAAAAAGTTGAAAGGTTGCAGTTGGGTTGAAATTTTTTATCTCCGCGTATCACACGTGTCTGCACGTATAAATCTGCTTTAATCAGCGAGTTCTGCGGGAGAAATCACTTCTTTTTCACCTTTTTATCTCCAGCTAACTCTGAATAATAGGTGATCTCGCGTTTATCAACTCCCAATTTCTTCCCTTTGTAATAAGTTTCGCGGCGGATCCAGTTGCCATGGGCATCGTATGTATAGCGATAGGAAAGAGTATTTGAGACGGTGTCGCGGCGTTCGTCTAATCCATTACAATGAATTTCCACTATGTTGTTATGGTCGTCGTATTTGTATCCCACGTATGTACACCTTTGGGTTGGAATTAAACCGACCCCGTCCAACAAGGTGCCTGTATCTGCCCGCATTTCCACGATTCTGCCGCAGGTATCATATAAAATGGCCGCCTCGGTTTGTCCATGCATCTGTATATCAACAGAATATGCTATTAGCCGGTCGTTCGGGTCAAAAGTGTATTCTCCTGGAGTGAGGAAGCGTTCGGGCAATCCGAATAATTCGTAAATAGATGGGGGGTTACCCGCGAACCGGTCCCGTTCTTCACATTTTGCCAAGCGATTATCGAAAAACGTCTCCAGATAATCTGCCGGATTATTATGCAGTAGGATGTAATCCAGACTGTCGCTGCCACACGATTTGTCGCACCAAGTGACGTGCAGTGTTGTGGAATTGTCCGAATGGGTATGGTAGTGCAGCCGCCGCAAATCGCCTTTCGGGGAACAGGTGGGCTTGTCTGCCAGAACCGCTGTGCAATGGTCGGAATCGTACTGGAAGGCATAGACACTTTGGGGAAGGTTTTTGTAATTTGAGTCAGGGTTCCATTCGTCCACATAGACCAGTCGGTTGAGAGAATCGTAAAACAGATGCCATTGTTGAGAA
Source organism: uncultured Bacteroidales bacterium (assembly GCA_946186495.1). GTDB lineage: Bacteria > Bacteroidota > Bacteroidia > Bacteroidales > WCHB1-69 > F23-D06. Next base: position 41,907 of record CAMHNQ010000017.1, on the reverse strand, counting down.
TGGGAATTTTTGCTCTTGTAAAGATAAACCAAGTTCCCATCAAGATTATATCTTAACAATGTGGTGTCATTAGTATGGTTTGGGATATATTCCGTGTAAGTGATGATGCAGCCGCCCTGGAAAGACACATTCTTTTCACCATGATAGTAATCCGAATATACTTTTTCGTTCTTCTTCTTGAATGGTTTACTCATATCGTGGATGAAATAGTCTCCGCGCATAGTGTACTGGGAATGCATCCGTTGCAATTTTCCTGTTGTATCATACTCGTATTCCCATCGTTCATCTGTGATAACATCTTGAATGCGATGCTTCTTTTCAAAGCAACTCCATGGGTAAGTCCTTATAACATTGGGCGTTTCGGACAAATATACAACGCACGCCACATCTCCGTTCAATAGGAAGTCTTCCGACAATTTCGGCACAGGCACGAACGCATCGACACGTACCACAGCCGAGAGTGTGGGGGTGTCGTACTGCGCCCACGCGAGGAGCGGGAGCAGGAGGATTGCGGTGAGGACATTTTTTTTCATATCCCTACCTTCTTCTCGCACTCACAATCTTCCCGATATACTCGTGATGAACGCCTGCAGGGAAGTTCTCGTAACGCTTGCGCGGGATCTCTTCAAAACCTCTTTGATCAAACGGGCCACGGTACATGATTTCGCATTCATACACTTCACGAGCCTCCAAGTAATAGGGCGTACCGTGCTCAGTGTAAGCCACATGCAAACCCAATGCCGCTCCCTTGTCGCCGTCGCGGCCGCTGTGCGTACCCATGTACTCGAGCACGTCTTTGCGATCCTCGTCGAAGACCATCACGGTGAAGTACTGATAACGCTCCATGAACTCGTAAGTATAGCGGGCGGGTGCCACATACACGGTAATGGTGCTGAGGTTGTGCTGCCAAATGTTGCCCAACGCGCCCCAGCCGATGGTCATCGCATTGTGACTGCGCACGTCGCCGGAAGCCAACAGAAGCCCGTTGCCCTTGAACCATACAAACGGGTTGATGTTTGCCGATTCTGTGTAGTCAAATTCCACGAAATCAGACTCTTGGATCGGACGATTCTCGACCTCGGGCTGTTTGCCGCCATACGTGTTATAGGAGATATTTTCGGGTTTCCATTTGTCTTTGGGTTTGTTCTCGCCGGCGGGGTAGCCAATGACGATGGTGTTGAGCGGGATGAGGGTTTCGGGCAACTTCAGGATGGCGGAGACATCCTTGCAACGATTCTGATCAGGGTAGGTTCCTGTCCAAACGGCACCGAGTCCCAACGCATTGGCAGCCAACAAGATGTTCTCCGTGGCGGCGGAGCAATCCTGTACCCAGAACTCGCGGGCATCGCCGTTGAGAGCTTTCTTCAAGTCGCCGCACACCACGATGGCAAGGGGTGCTTTCGCAGCCATGCCCGCGTAAGGGTTGGCCTTGGCCAGCTCTTTCAGCTGCGCCTTGTCGGTGACGACCACGAAATGCCACGGCTGACGGTTCACGGCGGAGGGGGCCGCCATACCCGCCCGCAGCAACTGCTCGATCACCGCCGCATCCACGGGCTTGTCCAAATAGCTGCGCACGGATGTCCGTGTGGCGATATTGTCTAATACCGCGTTATGTTGATTTCCCTTGTTTTGTGCGTTTGCATCTATTCCGGCATTCAAAACAGCCGTAAAAACCATAATTGCCATAATATGCTTTTTCATATTTTCGAATATTTTTGAGCCGCAAAGTTACAATTATTCCCGATTGTCACATCGACAAAAGGATTTTTTCATGTAGAGACGCGATTAATCGCGTCTCTACAATTGGAATGAACTGAACAGGGTCTTTACATTTTTGCTATTTCCGCAGCCAGTTGAGAAATGAAATATTTTACATCTTGTGGAGCAAGATCGTCTCCAAAGTGGTAGGTTTTGCCGTTAATGGTGGTAATTTCGATGGTAGATTCGTCAATTGGGTACATGTTCAATTCGTTTATTATTTCTAAAACCTCATCCAACTTGCTTTTTCTCGGAATCCCCACTTCCTTGATTTCTGAGAGGGGTATTCGAATGTCTCGCACAAAAGGAAGACATTTTACTCTTCTTATAATCAAGTCGTTATCTTCTATTCCTATTATTTCCTCTCCGAAAAATTCGTATCGAAGAAGAAAAAAGTACAGAATGATGCCAGGAATGATAAGCAATAGCCACAACCATTGATAAGGGTTACTGAACCCTTTGATTATTAGAAAGATAGCGATTGCAATTAACGCTAAGAAATATAATACGAGGCCAAAAGAATCTTTTCCGCTGGGAGAGCATACCAATAACTCTTTTTTCATAATTATCTAAGTGAATGATTTCTACTTTGTTTCTAGCACTTTTAGGAACTCAGTCATCACCTTCGGCATAGGATAGTCGTGAATATTATCAAAGTCGATAACAAATTGATTTTCTGATGTTTCTGGTAGTTTTTTTGCGATTTTGACGTAAAAGGTCGCGTGGATAATCTGATGGGAAAGAACCTCACGAATGGTATATTCAGATGGTTCGGAAGACGTTTCCGAATCTTTTTCGATGAGTGGAAACTGGTACATGTTTCGCCAAATGTCATTCGCTGTTCTTTTTTCGATAATTGTTTTATTATCAGAAATATAGACGTAGTAGTGGAAATAACGATGTCGCTGCCCAGTCTTTTTCTTCTTCACAGGTAACACCTCCGTTAGCTGGTTTTTCAACGCGTAACAGGTTGTGGCAAAGGGACATTCTACGCATTTGGGATTTTTCGGAGTGCAGTGCGTTGCCCCGAAGTCCATTGCAGCTTGGTTGAAAACCCCAGGTTGTTCGCGGTCAATATGCTTGTTGCAGATTTCCGTGATTCGCTTTACGGTGGCAGGTTGTGCCACGTCATCGCAAATACCGAAAAGGCGACTGACGACCCGTATCACATTGCCGTCAACAGCAGGGTAGGGCAGATGGAAGGCGATGGAGGCGATGGCTGCTGCGGTATATTTGCCGACTCCTTTGAGAGCCAAGATCTTGTCGTATTCTTGCGGGAATTGTCCGTGGTGTTTTGTCATGATATCGCGGGCAGCGGCGTGCATATTGCGGGCGCGGGAGTAGTAACCGAGTCCTTGCCACACTTTCAATACGCGTTCTTCGTCGGACTCTGCCAGTGCCTTGACATCCGGGAAATTGTTAATAAAGCGCAAGTAGTATTCCCACCCTTGCTGTACTCGGGTCTGTTGTAGGATAATTTCAGAGACCCAGATTTTGTAGGGGTCTGTTTCGCCGCGCCAGGGGAGGTCACGTTTGTGGACCTCATACCAGGCGATGAGCGTGTCGGCGAAAGCCATGGTTCAGTTGTTTTGGATCAATTGGAACAGCTGGTCCAAGTTAGGGGTGAGGATGATTTCAGTTCGTCGGTTTTTGGCACGTGCTTCAGGTGTATTGTTCTCATCAAGAGGAAGATATTCACTACGGCCAGAGGCTGACAAACGTGTGGGTTCGATATTGCCGCTTTGGAGCAATGCTTTTACGACGGAAGTGGCGCGCATCACGCTGAGGTCCCAATTGTCCTTGATTTGGCCGCTGCCTTTGTAGGGGACATTGTCGGTGTGGCCCTCTATAAGTACTGATATATCTTTTTCATTTTCAAGAACTTGAGCAAGGTTTCTGATTGCTTTGAGACCTTGTTCATTGATAGTCCAGCTGCCGGAGGCGAACAGCAGCTTGTCATCCATGGAGACGTAGACTTTTCCGTCTTTTTCGTGCACTTTGAGGCCGCTGCCTTCAAAGCCTTTGAGTGCATTGCTGACTTTTTCTTTCAAGGCTTTGACTTCCGCGTCTTTCTGTGCCAAGATATTCTGCATCTCATTGATGCGCTGTTCTTTCAAGGATAGTTCCATGCGGGCTTTCGCCAGTGAATCCTGTTGCATGCTCAACAGTTTTTCTTTCACACCCATCTCGTCCCTGTATTTGTCGAGGTTTCCGAGCAAGTCGTTGATGGTACTCTGGTTGTTGGAGGAGATGTCGGTGAAGTTCTGGAGCAGCTCGTCATAGTCTTTCTTAGCCTTTTCATATTCCCTTTCGGCGTTTCGAGCCTGACGGTAGAGGCGCAGGGTGTCGGCGCGGAGTTGTTCTGTCTGGGTGGTCAGATCCGCCAGTTGGGAACTTAAGTTTTTTCGGGTTTCCTGACAATTCTGGTTCTCCGAAGACATGAATGTCAATTCGTCCTGAAGACGTTTACACTTCAAGTCCAGTTCATTGTATTTTTGTTTGGTCACACAACTCGAAAACAGTGCGGTGACAATCAGCAATAACACCGCCTTTTGGCCTATTCTTTTCATTATATCTGATATGGTGATAAATTCCTGCAAAAGTAAAGTATATTCCGATGTTTTTTTTTCCGTTGTGAAAAAGATATAAACAATGTACTTTGGATAACTCAAAGGGCGGTGACTTCGGTCATGGGTATTTTGCGTAGTGATTCGGTGATACGGTCAGCGTCACGCTGGCGTACGGAAATGGTGTAGGTACAACGCATGTCGCTTTGTCGATCAAGAACTTGAAGGCCAGGTTCTTTCAGTATTTGCATGATGTCGTTCATCTTGACATATTCGAACGTCACGCGGTAGGTTTCCTGAATAGTTTGTTCTTCAATGGCGGCGTTATCTAACGCTTCCCGAGCAGCAACTTTGTAGGCATTCTGTAATCCACTGACACCCAATTTTATGCCGCCAAAATAACGGACGACAATCACTAATGTGTTGGTAAGGTCTTTGGAGAGGAGCTGTCCGTAGATGGGGCGGCCTGCGGTCCCGGATGGTTCGCCGTTGTCGTTGAGTCGGTAGGCATCTTTGTGTGGGCCGAGGATATACGCGTAGCAGTGGTGTCGTGCGTCCCAGTGTTTCTTCTGGATTTCGGCAAGACGTTGCTTCACCTCCTGTTCGCTTTGTACAGGAAAGGCGTAGGCCAGGAATTTGCTGCGTTTCTCGCTGTAGCTTCCTTCCGATGGCTTTGCGATAGTTCTATAGATATCTTCGAACATATATCAGCTGATTGTCGTCAATGTTTACCGTTTTTTCAATGATTCCGGTCACTTCCGGTGCCGGAAGCCCTTTTTCCCAAATCTGGTTGCCAATTAAAATCCGGGCTTCATCCCATAAGGATGTTTTAAGGTATTTCTCCAGTGTTTGTTTTCCTCCTTCGATGATAACAGACTGAATATTAAGATGATAAAGTGTATCGACAGCTTCATGGGCATCATCGGGCAACGCTTGGCAGGGGAGGGGGGAGTTTACTTCCGTACCGCGTTGCATCACAAAGCGCCGAGGGCTTTTCCCAGGATACTCGCGGGTGGTGAGCAGAGGTTGGTCGTTCTGCATCGTGCGGTATCCCACCACGATGGCATCCTCTTCGCTCCGCCATTTGTGGGAAAGCACTTTTAAGGCCGGATTCGTTATCCAGTAGGGACATGCGTTTCCGCTCCCGCGTTCAATGTCCATGAAACCGTTGCGGGTCTTGGCCCATTTCAATATAATATATGGACGATGTTGCCGGTGGAAAGTGAAGAACCGTTTGTTGAGTTCTTCGCACGCTTCGCGGCAGACGTTTTCTGTGACTTCGATGTTTGCTTCGCGCAGTTTTCTGACTCCGGCTCCGTTCACTTTGTCGTGGTAGTCGATGGACCCGATGACCACTTTTGGGATACCATGCCGGATAATGGCGTCGGCGCACGGGGGTGTTTTCCCAAAATGGGAACAGGGCTCCAAGTTGACATACAAGGTGCTCTCTTTCAGCAATGTTTTGTCTTTTACGGAGTTGATGGCATTAATCTCTGCATGAGCTTGTCCGCATTGATGATGGTAGCCTTCGCCAATAATGGTTCCATGGTACACGATGACGGCGCCCACCATCGGGTTGGGGCTCGTCTTGCCTAAGCCGAGTGCAGCCAGTTGCAGGCAGCGGTGCATGTAGGTTTCGTCGCTCATGCTGTTTTATTTCGGCTGCTGTTTCAGGTAGAAGGAGAGTGGCTGCAGTTGACGGTCGAAATGGTAGTACTGGCACTGCAGCAGGTTTTTGGTATTCCCGTTGAGCACGGCATAGAACTTGTCGCGGTTGTAGGGCTCTTCCTCCGCGCGTTCCATTCCTCCGACTATGGCGTCTAAGTAGAAAGGATCGATTTCCATCTTTCGGAAGAGGTCAAGGGTGTTTTTTTGTCCGTCAACATCTGTTAATGTGATGGTTTTGAAGTGGTTGAACCTGATTATGGAATCTTTTGCGCTGTCGGAGATATTGGTGATGAATTGTTCGTAATTTTTGTCGCGGTATTCTGCCAGCATGTCAAGCAGTTTCACAGTATCGTAATCAGGAATAAGTTCATTATGGGCATTGTACAGGCTAAAGAAGCGGGGTCCGGACTTTTCCACGTAGTATGACTCTTCCGGATTTTCAAAATCTTCCACCAACAGGGACTGGATTCGGGTGATTTTGGTGCTGAAAAGGTCGCAGTTATACCATTCCACGGGTCTGAATGCATAAAATGGGGTCAGGAAGCCCCGGAAACCGGGAGCGTAGACAATACAGGGTTCGTCAAATCCGTCCAAGATGGCGAAGTTAGCCATGTTGTCCATGGTGGCAGGTCCCATATAGTAGGTTTTCACGTTTCGTTCCTTGGTGAAGAAGGGGATTCCGAAAATTTTGAATTTCGGGGCATTCTGGTAAATTTCCACCTTGACTGCGTTCACGGACATCATCTTGTTGATGTTAGACTGGGCAGTTTTGGCCACGGTCTGTTGCAGTGTGATGTTGTGGATGGTGGCGAGCAGGTCATTCACTTTTGCCGGCATGGCCTTCACGGAGTCCTGGACGTACCAGCCGTCCTCGTGACGTACCAGCAAGGAGTGCTCTCCGTTCATGTCCGCAATGAAGATTTTAGTGATGTTGTTCGTGTCTTTGACGGCGAAAAGGGTCGATGAGATTTGCTTTTTGATGCGAATGACACCGGTTTGAGTGAGAATTAAAAACAGACAACCGATGACGGCAACCGATGCCAAAATGATGCAAATGTTTTTTTTCTTCATACGTGACTCGTAAATTTTTCAGGCCGCAAAAGTACAAAAATAATTCGTGTTAAATCATCCGCTTTCATGATTCATCCGCTATCTGACAATTAAAAATCCGCTGTTTATAAGTAATTCGTCAAGCAATAAACAGCCTCTTTGAAAGTTGTATCTTTGTTCGTTTGTAAAATAGGTTATATTTCATGAAATATATGAAGAATATCAAGCTTTGCCTGTTGCTGCTTTTGACAGGTTTTTCCACTTTCCTGACGGCCACTGCACAGCGTACGGAGAACTTTAAATCGCCGTTGTACGAGTACCAGACGGCGGTGGATTTGTTTAACAAGGAAAAGTACGGGTCCGCCCAGCAGTATTTCAAATTTGTATATGAAAGTACGGAAGACAGACAACACGACTTGCGTACCAATTCGCTCTTTTACCAAGGTGTCTGTGCGGCCAAGCTCGACAACCAAGATGCCGGCTACCTGCTGCAGACCTTCATAGACCGTTATCCGGTGCACACGTCAGTGCCCGAGGCCCGCTACTATCTGGGTCGGTTCTATTTCGCACGCAAAGACTACAAGAAGGCCATTGCGCAGTTCGACCAGATCTATGAAGCTGAAATACAACCCGAAAACGTGCAGGAATACAATTTCAAAAAAGGGTATTCCTGCTTTATGTTGAAAGACAACGATAATGCCAAACTCTTTTTTCGGAAAGCCAGAGAGATGGAAGGCCCCTACCGGGAGCGCAGCATCTACTATCTTGCCTATATGGAATACCAGGCAGAACATTACGATGCGGCTTTGGAGGATTTCCTGCTGCTGAGAGACAATCCCGATTTCAAGTCCGAGGTACCCTATTTCCTGACCCAAATCTATTTCAAGGATCAGCAGTATGAGAAGGTGTTGCAGGTGGCGCCGGAAGTCAGCAAGCCAAAAGACAAAAACCAAGCGCAGGTGGTGCGTTGTCTTGCCCTCGCCCACTATAACTTGAACCAATATGAGGAAGCTGCGGGAGAATTTGCCAAATTGCAGGATGACAAGCAGATAAAGCTTGATCGCAATGACTGGTTCGCTATGGGCTTCACCGATTATCGGGTGCAACGCTACACCGAGGCCATTACGGAATTCTCCCGTGCCGCCAATGACAAGGACCCCGACCTCATGACTCAGCAATGCTATTTCCTTATCGCCGATTGCTACATGAAGACCGGCCAGCGCACGCTTGCGGCGCAAAGCTTCAAGGAAGCGTCCAAATATGATTTCGACAGCCGTATCAAGGAGGAATCCATGTTCAATTACGCGAAACTGCAGTGTGAGACTTCCGCGAGCCCGTTCAACACCGGCATCGAGGCGTTGCAGGATTACCTCAACCAATTTCCACATGCGCAACATAGCGAAGAGGCGGCCGACTATCTCTCACGCATCTATCTCTCGACCAAAAACTATCAGGCTGCCATCTCCTCTATCGAAAAGTTAAAGACCAAGAGTCCTGCTATCCTGAAGGCGTACCAGCGTTGTACCTATAACCGTGCGTTGGAATTAATCAACAACAAGAATTACAAAGAGGCTATTTTGCTGCTGAACAAAACGTTGTCCGCCCCGTCTGACAAAAACACCCATCTTGACGCACTTTACTGGAAAGCGGAGGCGCAATACCGCAATGAACAGTATAAAGACTCTTACTACTCTTTTCAGACTTATCAAAATGCCGACAAGGCTTCCACCAGCCAATTTTATGTCAGTTCATACTATTCATTAGGCTATGCCGCCTTGAAAATGAAGCGATACAAAGACGCCGCTAATCATTTCAAGACCTATTTGAACAAGAGTAAGAAATCGGATGATCTTGACATACAGGCGGATGCGTCATCAAGACTGGCCGACTGCTACTTCATGCAGCTGGATCTGCCGAATGCTATCAGGTATTACGACCAGTGCGAGCGGTTAGGGCAGGCCAACGCTGACTATGCCGTGTATCAGTTGGCCAAATGTTATGGTTACCAGAAGAATAACAGCAAGAAAATCCAAACGTTGGAACGTTTGCTGAACACCTATGCTTCGTCCAGCTACCGTGACGATGCGGAATTTGACCTGGCGGTGACTTACCATACACAGAACGAATATGCCAGCGCCATTTCATCCTACAAGGCTTTTATCAAGAACCATCCGAAGAGCCAGCACATCCGGCAGGCGAATACCCGTTTGGCTCAGGCTTACTTGAACAGCGACAATCCTCAGATGGCCATTTCCACGTACAAGTATGTGGTGGAGACTTTTCCCGGTTCACAGGAAGCCAAGGACGCACTTGCCAATTTGGAGACCATCTATACGGAAAACGGAAACACCAGCGAGTTTTTCGACTATGTGCGTTCCAAAAACATGAATATTTCCGCCGACAGGAAAGATTCTATTGCTTTCAAGGCAGCGGAGACCAAATACAACCGTGGCGACTGTGAAGCTTCTATCGCGGCTTGCCAAGACTACCTCCGTCAGTTCCCGAACGGTTCATTTGTAGCCAAGGCTCATTTTTACAAGGGAGAATGCGAATATGGCATGAGGCGCTATGACGATGCCTTGGCGGATTATGAGGCCATCATCAGGAAATTCAAAACCGAATACAATGTGACAGCGCTTCACAAGGCCGCGTCTATATTATATAATGACAAGAAGTATGCCAAGGCACTCACATATTTCAACAAGTTGATGGAGAACACCACGGCGGAGGATGAGGTGGTTTACGCTAACAACGGCGCCATGCGCTGCGCCTACTTCCTGAAAGACTACCGCTCAGCGTTGACAAGTGCCGAGAATATCATCCGGTCTGCCCAATCCGACCAAGACCTGCTCTCAGAAGCGTTGCTGATAGCCGGTAATTCCGCAATGGAGCTCCACGAGGTGGCCACGGCGAAAGACTATTATGGCCGGCTGATGCCGAAAGGCAGTAATGACCTCTGTGCAGAAGCCGCCTACCATTTGGCTGACATTGCCCTCAACTACGACAAAAACCTCGCTGACTGCGAAACCCGTATCAAGGCTATCCTCGGCAGCGACTACTCCTCCGAATACTGGTACGCCCGCACCTTTATCCTATATGGCGACCTCTACAAGGCCAAAGGCAACTATTTCCAGGCACGGCACACCTACCAGAGCATTGTCGATAACTATGCTGGCGAGGATTTGGTGAAACTGGCAAAACAAAAAATTGCCGAAGTTGACGCGTTGGAGGATTAGGCTGACGACTTGGAAGTTCAGAATAGAGATTACAAGCAAAAAAACAGAATAAAATGAAAAAGATAACACTCTTATTGGCTATATTGTCTTTTGCCATAGGATTGAAGGCGCAAGTGGTGGATTCGGCGCAGCTGCTGATCAATTATGTGCCTAAATTGACCAATTCCAACAAGATTAACCAACAGGCGGTGTTGAAAGACACGGTGGTGACCGAACCGATGGAGTTCAACTATGTGGTGGCACCCGACAAGCCAAAGCTTGAGTTCGCAGCCGGTGAAATGCAGGTGGGAAAACTAAATCCCGAGATAAAGGAACGCTATTACAGAAACTATATCAAGCTGGGTTTCGGCTATCCTATTACGCCATTGGCCGAGTTGTCGATGCACAATTGCCAGAATCCGGACTACTCGTACGGTTTGAATTTCCATCATTTCTCCTCATGGGCAGGCCCTATCGGGAAAGAGCAGAAAAAGTATGCTTATGCACCCACGAGCGACACCCGAATCTCCCTTTTCTTCAACCGTATCTTCAAAAACCACACCCTCTACTCCTCAGTGGGCTACAATCATGAAATGGCCAACCTCTACGGCTATTCCACAGATTGGGTGCGCCCTGAACTCTACCCAAACCCTGAACAATACTATTCCAAAGAGTACCGTGACAGTATCCACAACAACTTCAACCACGTTCGCGCCGAAGTGGGATTCCGTTCCAACTATACCGCTGACGACAAAGATCACCCGTTCAAGGAGGATGTACGCCTGAATTACGATTTCCTGCACACGAATTGGAAAAACATAGAGCATGGTGTCGGACTGCGCGGCAAGATAGCCTACGATGCCAAGTTCCTGAAAATCTCCGGATACCAGCATTACGAGTTGGATCTTGGGCTGGAATACTTCAATAACACTTGGAGTGACAGCGTGCCTATGGGTACCGATAACAGCCTGATGCGGCGCCGTGTCGATAACAGTTTCATGTTCGAGCTTAAACCGACAATGAGTTTCAGTATCCGGGAGTATCACTTCATGGTTGGCGTCGGAGTCCCTATCCTCAACCAATACAACAAGACCCGCTGTCCTGTTTATCCTGTCGCCGAATTGCAGATGGGACTCATCCGCGAAGTCCTGAACCTGTATGTCGGGGTGGACGGGCGGAGTGAATATACATCGTTGAAAAAATTGCTGTATGAGAATCCCTATCTGAAAGCCGACATCGACACACTGCGGTTCACCAAAAGCCAGATCAGTATCTTTGGTGGCGTAAAAGGAAAAATCACCGACAAGTTGAACTACCATGTTTCGGCCCGCTACTCTTATCGCCGCGACCTGCCGTTCTTTATGCTGGACACCGCCAGTTTGTTGAAAAACCAGTTCGATGTGGTTTATGCCGACAAGGGTACCGAACTGGATGTGACCGCCAACTTGAGCTGGGAAGCCATCAACCATTTGTATCTGAACCTGACAGGCCGTTACCATGATTTCTTTTTCCTGGAAGGCTACAATTGGTTCGGATCCGATGGCATCACCGGCGGCAAACCACTCTATACCCCGCGCTGGGAAATCGGGTTCGAAGGCAAGTATATCTGGCGTAACCGATTCATCTTCACTGCAAACGCCAGAGTGGGTCTCGACCGTTGGGCAGTGGTGCCGAAAATGACCACAATGAAAGACGAAAACGGCATGGCGGTTGTGGATGAGCAGGGAAACCCGTTGCACCAGCTGACCTATGTGTTGGAAAACGACATACGGAAGAATCCTGACGGATCGAAGTCTTCCGTGAAACCTGTCCTTAACTTTGGTATTGGATTTGAGTATCTGATTTCCAAACAGTTCACAGCATTTGCACAAGTCAACAACATTGGGCATCAATTCGCCACGAACTATTACGGCTTCAACAACTTCGGCATCAATGCCATTGTGGGAATCACCTATTCGTTTGGGAATGAAGCAATCAAGCCGTTGAAGAAAAAATCCAATACATCAGTCAGATAAATTCTTATGACATATCGTCTTTTCTCTTTGATTCTGATAGGGACAATGCTATGCCAATCGTGTAAGAACACGTATCATCCATCTATCCCATATCGGAAAGTGGATTTCACCATCTATCCGAATGATGTCATGTACTATAAGCTGAACACATACGGCGGATATGAATATTTTACGGGAGGGGTGAACGGCATCGTGGTGTTCCGGCTGGATGAATGGCAGTTTATGGCATTCGATCGTGCCTGCCCCTACGACTGGGAAGAGCATGAGTCCTGGTTGTGGATGCACCCGAACGGCATCATGTTGGTTGATTCGCTATGCGGGTCTGTCTATAACATTTTAGACGGCACGGTTATCTCAGGCCCGTCGGTATGGCCGTTGCGACAGTATTATACACATTACGACGGCATGACTTTGCGCGTGTATAGCTGAGCCTGATCAATGCATGATATGAGCATATGAGAATGGGTATTATATATAGTATATATATTATAGATTCATAAGCCTTTATATTATGGCAATAGGAGAGAGAGATTTTTTTGGGATAAATAATCGGCTGGGTCGAATCTGTATTGAAAAATTTTATATTTTTGCAAGCTTGTTATAGAGTGGATAATAGTTTAATGTTTAATATAAATTAGTGGCTATGATTAAAAAATTACTCGCAACTTTAGGAGTAATCATCCTTTTCACAGGTGCGGCATTTTCACAGAGCCGAATTCAAGGTAAAGTGGTGGACCAAACGAAGTCACCTCTGGCATTCACCAGAGTGTTTCTGAAAGTTGGTGACCGTGTTGTAAACATGGCAAATGCTGACCAAAATGGTGATTACCAGATGTTCAACATCGAAGCCGGAACATATGATCTGGTGGCGGATGCGCAGATGACTTGTAAGAAGTCTCTCACGAAAACCAACATTGAGGTGCCGTCCAATCAGGTCCTGTTCATTGATTTCGAGATTGACTGTACGTCAGATGTCGCCGAGGTCGTGATTGTGTACGAACCCCCGGTGTTCCAGGCTGACAACACGACATCCGCCAGCCGCCTGTCGGGTGAAAACATCCGTACGACTCCTGGTCGTTCCGTGACAAGCGCCTTGGCCAATCTGGAAGGTGTCTCCTCCGTGGATGGCAACATGACCAGTGTCCGTGGTAACCGTTCCGACGGACAGCAGACCATCGTCGATGGTATGCGCGTCCGCGGCGGCACAGGCGTCTCCATGTCAACCATCGAAGAGGTGCAACTCATCCAAGGTGGTGTACCCGCTGAGTACGGTGATGGTACCTCCTTCACGGTGATTACCACCAAACAGGCTCCGAAGGACTTCCACGGCTCTGTGGAACTTCGCGGATCCATCGATGGCTACAACAACTTCCTGGCTGCCGTCTCCGTGAGCGGCCCCTTGTTGAAGGGCAAAAAACCGAACGACCCGACTCGCATCGGCTTCTTGTTCAGCGGTGAGGTGAGCTATACACACGACGGCTCCCCGGCCCGCGGCGGTACATGGGTCGCCAACGATGACGTCATCGATGCACTTATCGCAAAACCGCTCCGTTATAGTAACTCTGAGTTCGGTGTTTACTATCAGGAAGGCAGTTACCTCACCAGCGAGTCCTTCCATAAGGAACGCGTGAGAAAGAACGCCGGCTCTTGGGATTACCTCGGCCAATTGAAATTCGACTTTATGCTCGGTAAGCATCATAATGCGAAACTGACCCTCAGCGGATCATACGAGTATGGCAAGGGTAAATCCTGGGGTTCCACCGCCGCTCTTTTCAACGGTGACAACAACCCTATTTCCACATCCAGCAATGCTCGTGTGAGTGCCCGCTTTAACCACCGCGTGGTGAATGACACCACAGGCACAGCCACCCTCAAGAACCTGATGTATGACATTAACGCTTCCTACACACATGTCAACAGCATGTCTTATGCAGCCAACCACAAAGACCGAATCTTTGAATATGGCTACATCGGCCAGTTCCAAACCTATAAGGCAAAAGGTTATGAGTTCCAAAATGAGTTGACGCTTACCGACTCCCTCGGTCACGAAATCACCCTCTATGACGTGAATGAGTTCGCCGGTTGGTATGACTCCCTCGTCACGTTCCAAGTCAACCCCAAACATAACGCCAACCCGATTCTGGCCCAATACACTCTGAATTTCGTGGACCAGTTCCCGGTGGAAACCATCAATGAATATCTGGGACTCCCTTACGACCTCACCCTCTATCAGAGATTCGGTGCCTTGCTGAACGGTGAGTCTCCTGACATGATCTACTCCATGTATTATTCCCCCGGTACCGTGATGAGCGGTTACAACAAGTCCACGATGGACCAAATCGGCTTGAAAGCCAGTGTCTCCATGAACATCGAGAAGCATGAGCTGAAGTTCGGTTTCGACTTTGAAAAGCTGACTTACCGCGGCTATGGTCTGGCCCCTATCACTTTGTGGACACTCATGCGCAACGAGGCTAACTCCCATATCACCGAGTTGGATAAGGACAACCCCATTATCTACGACAACGGCGATCAACTCTATGTTGACTACAATCGTTTGGTCAGCCTTAACGACCAAAGCGTGTTCGACAGAAACCTTCGTGAACACCTTGGCCTTAATCCCGATGGTGATGATTGGTTGGATATCGACAATATGTCTCCCAACACTTTCGACATCAGCATGTTCTCTGCTGAAGAACTGTTGATGGGAACCTCTTCCGGTGTCAATCCGCTGGTAAGCTACTACGGTTATGACTACACTGGAAAGAAATATAACAAGAAAACTACCATCGAAGATTTCTTCAATAATGTGGAAAACGGACAGAAGACTTACAACATCGGTGCTTATGAACCTATCTACATGGCTTTCTATATCCAGGATAAGTTCGCCATCAACTCCTTGCTGTTCAACGTTGGCTTGCGTGTTGACCGTTTCGATGCTAACCAATCTGTCTTGAAGGATCCTTACCTGTTCCGCGAAGCCTATACGGTTGGTGACTTGAAAAACATCAATCCCTCCCTTAGTGACAAGTTCGCCTCCAACGCGACCGACAACTGGGTGGTTTATTATTCAGGCAATGATGTCTATTTGAGCGAAGCTGACATTGCCGGTGACAACCAAATGTATACCTCTATCGTTGGTTATCGTAACGGTGATACTTGGTACAATGCCAACGGCGGTGAGGTGACTGACCCTGAGACCGCGCTTTCCCTGAACGTGAACGGTCCTATCCTCAAGAACCCCATCGACCAGGAAAATTCCATCACGAAAGTGGAGGCTGGTGCATTCACCGACTATAAAGCACAGTGGTCTGTGATGCCCCGTATCTCTTTCTCCTTCCCTGTGAACGACAACTCCCTGTTCTATGCTCACTATAACATTATCACCTCCCGTCCTACCAACTTGCAGATCTCTCCCGTTGATTATCTGTTCATCTCCAAACGTAATGGTTCCAATGACATTATCAACAACCCGAACATGAAACCGCAACAGAGTATCGACTACGAAATCGGTTTCCGTCAGAAGATCGGCGCTCGTTCCGCTATCAGTATCAGTGCATACTATTCCGAGAAACGTAACCAGATTCAAGCCTACCGTTTCTCCGGTGCATATCCGAACACTTATTATTCTTACCAGAACATCGACTTCGGTACCGTCCAAGGTTTCACATTCTCTTACAGAATGAACAGAACCAAGAACATGACGCTCTCCGCGAACTACACGCTGCAATTTGCAAAGGGTACAGGTTCAAGCACCACGTCCCAGCTTTCCATTCTTGCTGCCGGCCAACCTAACCTGAGAACTCTGACGAACCTCTCCTTCGACCAGCGTCACAGAATCGGTGTCAACTTCGATTATCGTTTCGAGAGTGGTGTCAATTACAAACAAGACGGCGGTCCTATCACTGAGAAAGTGAAGATTGTGGATGGCAAGGAAGTCGTCAAGGAGATTGAATGGTTGGCAAACACCGGTTTCTCCATCCTGTTCTCCGCAGCTTCAGGTACTCCTTACACCCGTTCGAGCACTCCTTACTCCACTATCGTGGCCGGTACCAACTCCACTCTGGCCGGTTCCATCAACGGCTCCAACATGCCGTGGCAGTATCAGGCCGACCTCCGTATCGACAAGACTTTCATGTTCAACTTCAACAAGAACAAGAAAGATGAGAACGGAAAGACCAAAGCCGCTAAGATGGGTTACCTGACAGTGTATCTTGATATCCAGAACCTCTTCAATTTCAAGAATATCATTTCCGTGTATGACTACACGGGCAACCCTGATGACGACGGTTACCTCTCAGCTGCTGCCTATCAACAGCAAATCAACAGCCAAATCTATGTGCCTTCTTACATTTGGTACTATCAGATGAGAGTGCAGAACCCCTATAACTACAGTCGTCCGTTCCGTGCAAGTTTAGGTATTCAATTCGGCTTTTAATCATTAGAAAAAAATAATAGTTATATGAAAAATATTAGACAAATTTTCTGCTTGACACTTCTTATGGTGTTCGTGATGACAGGGTCATTGCGAGCCGAAAAAGTCAAAGGAGTGGTTAGAAGTTCTTCCTCACCGAAAGCTGAATCCGCCACTTGTCTTCCGGCAAGTAGCTCCAATGAGTTAACGGTGAACAATGTACGTGCCTATATCGAGACGGGTGGTACGATGTGGTTCAAGGAAGTTGCTGAATATGAGGTTCCGGTAGGTTCCGGCAAGACTTCCATGTTCTGTGCAGCCCTATGGATCGGCGGACGTGACGCCAACGGAATGTTGAAACTGGCCGCTGTCCGTTTCAGACAAGTCGGTGACGACTTTTACACTGGTCCGCTGAAGATGACAGGTGCCGGAACGACCCAGGCTATGTGTATCAAGTTCGACAAGCACTTCAAGATTACGCGTGCCGAAGTTGACGAGCACATTTCCAGTTATAACACCTCCGGTTATGTCATGCCTGCAAGCATCGCCAACTGGCCTGCACACGGCGACGAGGGTTATTCCTATTATCTCGCCCCTTTCAAGGATGTGAACGACAACGGTATCTACGATCCCGAAAACGGTGATTATCCTTACTATGACATTAACAATGACCTTTGTCCCTGGACGGAAGACAATATCGCGCGCGCCGCTGCCCACCAACTCCCCAGAACACCTGAGGATTTGTGGACCGAGTATCAGAACTATGGCGGCGGTTCCGGCAACTATGAACCTAACTGGACCCGTTCCAACGGTATGATTTACGCCGACCATGTCCTGAAAGGTGATGAAACCCTTTTCTGGATTTTCAATGATAACGGAGGCCCCCACACTGAAACCCAGGGTAGCCCCATTGGTCTTGAAATCCGTGGACAAGCTTTTGGTTTCGCAACCAACGACGAACTTAACAACATGACTTTCTACTCCTATGAGATTATCAACCGTTCCACCTATACTTTGACAAACACCTTCTTCTCTCAGTGGGTTGACCCTGATTTGGGTTATGCCAACGACGACTATGTGGGCTGCGACGTTAACCGTGGTCTGGGTTATTGCTATAACGGTTCCAATGTGGACGGTTCCGGTCAAGCTTGGGCCTATGGCGACCAACCGCCTGCGGTAGGTGTTGACTTCTTCCAGGGACCGTACATGGATCCCGATGGACGTGACAACCCTAAATTCTATTCCGACAGCGCTTCTGAGATCGGCTATTGTGAAAGATTCCTCAATAGTTCGTATGAACTCGACCAGATGGCCATCAATGGCGTTAACTTCGGCGATAGCATCGAAGACAACGAGCGTTTCGGTATGAGAAGGTTTGTCTATCACAACAATGACAACAGTGTGACCGGCGACCCGAGAATTGCTATCGACTATTACAACATGCTGCAAGGTATTTGGCGTGATAACTCAAGAATGCGCTACGGTGCCAATGCCCATACTTCCAATGGTGCCAATGGCCCTGAGTGTGATTTCATGTTCCCTGCCATGACTGACGTCTGTAACTGGGGTACTCGCGGTGTTGACCCCATCCCTTCTCAATATGGTGCTGACGGCTGGACCGAGGCCAATGTGGGCAACGCTCCCTATGACCGTCGTTTCATGCAGTCTGCAGGTCCTTTCACCCTGAAGCCGGGTTCTGTCAACTACATCACCGTCGGTATTCCGTGGGCACGTGCCGCACAAGGTGGCGCTCAAGCTTCTGTTGAACTTCTGAAACGTGCTGACGACAAGTGTCAGTCCCTCTTCGAGAACTGCTTCAAGACTCTTGACGGTCCTGATGCTCCCGATGTCACTATCCGCGAACTGGAGAATGAACTCATTCTCTACATCTCCAATAATGATCCTCGTAAGAACAATTATCACGAAACCTATACTGAAGTCGATCCTCAGATTCCGAGAACACTTGAGACTTCAAAGCTTGTTGAGTATATCGATTCTGTCCACACCTATACTTCGACGGGTGCAGACACTACGATTGCCGTTCACTCTTACCAAACGGTGACGGCTATTGACACGCTTTCCCAAGATCAACGTTCTTATGTCTTTGAAGGTTATATGATTTATCAATTGGCAAATTCTTCTGTCAGTGTGACTGACCTTGATGATGCCAACAAGGCACTCCTCGTTGCCCAATGTGATATTCAGAACGGTGTCGGACAGTTGATCAACTGGGTCTACAATGATGCAATCGGAACGGCTGTCGCTACTGAAATGGTGAACGGCTCCGACCTTGGCATTTCCCACTCTTTCCGAATCACGGAAGACAAGTTCGCGACCGGTACGAACAGAAAGCTCGTCAACCATAAGGAGTATTACTTCCTTGTACTGGCTTACGGTTATAATGAGTATAAGAAATTCAGCCTCAATGCCGACAATCTTGACGGTCAGCAAGCCCCTTATCTGGCTGGCCGCCGGAACATCAAGGTCACGACCGGTATTCCGCACAAACCTGTTGAAACAATCCTCAACTCCAAATACGGTGACGTTCCTATGATTACCCGTATTGAGGGTCAGGGTAATGGTGGTTTCTTCCTTGACATGACTGATGAATCCCGTGAGTTGGTCCTCGCCAACAATGTGTACAACAATATTCAGTATAAGAACAACTATGGTCCTCTGAACATTCAGGTTATTGACCCCTTGAAAGTGAAACCTTGGGATTATACGGTCAAGTTCCTCCCGAACGATGTTTCCGCAGATGTCAACGACAGCACAATGTGGCAGTTGATTATCTCTGATGAGGTTTCTGACAGAGAGCTGATAGACAACGGAATCTTCACGATTGAAGAAGGCGACACGGTTGCTGCCCGTAGCAGCACAGCTGCAATGCCTATCAGCATGACAAATGAACAATTATTCCTTGATTTGGGTATCTCCATCTCCATCAAGAATGCTGACTTCAAAATATATCAGCAGAATCTTGACAAATATGTGAACGATAACGGTGGATATAACTACCGAAACAAAACCTGGTATGCACAACCTGACGTCCTCGGTTCCAGCATCACTTACAGTGGCGATGTCATGTGGCTTTCCGGTCTTGTGGATGGTGAAGGAGAAAATCCCTCCAACTGGATTCGCGCCGGTCAGCAAACCGCTTCCAGCAAGTGGGATTGTAACTCCGTCCAAGAGGATCAGGCACAGTGCGACTACATGAAGTGGCGTGCTGAGGACTTCTTCAATCTTGTCACCATGCCAACCAATGAGTCTTCTGAACCTGTTCGTGGATTCATGGATCCTAACCAACAGTTCGAGGGTCTTGTGTCGGGTACTTGGGCTCCTTACGTAATGAGTTCGCCTTATGACGGTGGTCCCAAGGCCAATTATCTGATTAAAGATGTTGTTACAAGTAAAACCTGCCCTCAACCCCGTTATTATGATTTCGAGTATCCCGTTGCTTTGACGAATCTTGCTTCCTACAACCAGACGTTGACCAACCTCTATTCCGTTGACATCGTCCTGACTCCTGACAAGAGCCTCTGGACCCGCGCCCTCGTCCTCGAAGCAGGTTCCGCTGATGTTGACGGTGATTTCACTGTGACACAAGAGTTCAATGGTACCACTTACCATAATATTCGTCATGAGCCCAAGACCTGTCCTTCTGTTGACAAGGATGGTAATATCGATAATTCAGGTACTACCGGTTTTGGTTGGTTCCCTGGTTATGCTATCAACGTGGAGACGGGTGAGCGTTTGAACATTATGTTTGCAGAAAACTCTGAGGATACCTACAATAATGGTAATGACATGATTTTCAACCCGACGAATGTTTACGCTTTCGCTCGCGACTATGATGCGGACACTTTGATTTTGGATGAGGAGACTGGTAAACCCATCCCGATTTCAGAAGCTGCTTTCAATCAGTACCGTTCATATTATGGAATTGAATTCGGCGAACCCTTGTATGGCGGACGTCACTATGTCTACGTCGTCGGAAGTTCCGGTAACACCTCTTCAGTATATTACCGTTTCGCCAACAGAGACGCTCGTAACTATAACGACGGTTATCAGACAGTTAGCGCCCAGGGTGTCACCTACGGCAATACCTTTACCGGTTCTGACGGAGTTGTCTATCCTTATTATGAATGTGGTCCGTATGACGATTGCCGCTGGTTGAGTGAAAAGTTCAAAACCGTAGTTGCAGAATCGACAATGAGCAGTGCGGCCCGTAAGGCAAAGAAGATGCAAATCTTCAACAATGTGATGTGGACAAGTATCCCGATGCCGGCCCAAATGCAGGAAAGCGAGTGGTTGTCCTCTGATGCTACTATCAAGCTGCGCGTTTCCCGTCCTTACCAGAGATACTCCTCTCGTTGGTATGACAATGTCGCCGATGCACCAAACGCTTCCCAGAACGGTGGTTATCCTATGTATGAGTTCACGACGAAGAACATTGCCCCTGAAAAGGTCGAGCAAGTGGCCGATGTTCAGGAACTGTTGCAAGAAATCAACATTGTTCCGAATCCTTATTACGGCTTCTCCAATTATGAGCATAATGCTCTTGAGAATTATGTCCGTATTGTGAATCTTCCTGCATCATGTACGATTTCCATCTACACAGTGAATGGTACGTTGATCAGAACGCTGACCCACGGTACCGACGCTAACTCTTATGTGCAATGGGATCTTAAGAACCATGCCAATATTCCGATAGCTAGCGGTGTTTACATTATTCATATCAATGCACCGGGTATTGGCGAACGTACGTTGAAATTCTTCTGCAATATGCGTCCTACAGACTTGAATGGTTTCTAAAATGATTAATCTTAAAAAAAAGAGAATATGAAAAATCTATATAAATCATTAATTATTTGTACAATTATCGCGCTCTTATCTGCAAGTACCTCTATGGTATTTGCAGGTAACAGAGACCGTTCAGGTCAAGCGGGTGCATCACACCTGTTGATTGACCCGTGGGCACGTACAAGCGGTCTGGCAGGCGCCGGAGTCGCAGAGGTTCGCGGTTTGGAGTCTGTCTTCACCAATGTTGCTGGTTTGACTTCAGTCCGCAAAACTGAACTCAGCTTCAACAGGACCCAGTATCTTGTGGGTTCCAATGCCGGAATTGCGCTTAACTCTTTCGGAATTGCTCAGCACCTTGGCAAGAATAAGGATTTCGGTGTCATTGCCGTCTCTTTCTTCTCGCAAAGTTTTGGCGATATTCAGATCACCACAACCGAGCAACCCGAAGGCGGTCTGGGTACCTTTAGTCCCACCCTTACCTATATTGGATTGCATTATGCGAAGTCTTTTAACAACTTCATCAAGGGTGGTGTGAGTATCAAGATTATCAATGAACGTATCTCAGACTCTCGTGCAACAGGCTTTGCAATCGACGCTGGTGTCCAGTATGTGACCGGCAAGTTCGAGAATTTCAAGATTGGTGTCACGTTGAAGAACATCGGTCTGCCGATGAGCTACAAAGGTGACGGACTTTCCGCACACGCAACTCTCTTCGGTCAGGATTATGAGCAAACCGTAGAGATGCGTTCTGCCGAGTTTGAGATGCCTTCACTGCTCTCTATCGGCGTTTCCTATGACTTGCTGTTCTTCGGTGCTGAATACGCTGAATTCAGCAAGGAGGATCTCGCTGCCGAAGGCCTCACACGTGATAATGCCGAACATAGAATCACGTTTGCCGGTGCTTTTACCGCAAATTCCTACTCCCGTGATATCTTCTCCATCGGTTTGGAATACGGATTCAGGAACATCTTTATGGTTCGTGCCGGTTATGGTCTGGAAAGCGTTGGTCGCGGAGCCAAAGCTAACGTGAACGAGACCGCTGCACTCCTTTTCAATAGCGATTCTTTCTTCGCCGGTCCTTCTGTTGGCGCTTCTGTCTGCATTCCTTTCACCAAGGAGCGCAAGAACAAGACTATCGGTCCGAGAATGTACTTGGATTATGGTTACAGATTCACCAACAAGTGGAGAGGCAATCACTACATGGGTATTAAGATAAGCTTATAATTTAAGTTTTTTTATTGCATTTCAAAATAGAAGAGACTCCTGAAGTCTCTTCTATTTTGTGTAAATTTATCAGGCAAATTATGGAAGATGTAAAGTATTACACACAAGAAGGCTTAGATGCTCTCAAGCGCGAGCTAAGCCAACTGGAGGCTGTGGAACGCCCTAAAATCTCACAAGCCATCGCTGAAGCAAGAGATAAGGGTGACCTTTCCGAAAATGCGGAATATGACGCTGCTAAGGAAGCACAAGGCCTTCTCGAGCTGAAGATTGCCAATCTTCGGAATCTCATTGCCAAGGCCAGGGTATTGGACGAATCCAAGATTGATGTCTCCAAGGTTCTGATTTATTCTATCGTGAAAATTAAGAACATGAAGAATAATGCGGAAATGACCTATACGATTGTCCCTGAGTCGGAATCTGATTTGAAAGCAGGTAAAATTTCTGTTTCCAGTCCGATTGCCAAGGCACTCATCGGCAATTCCAAAGGCGACATTGTTTCCGTTCAGGCCCCTGCCGGAGTTATGGATTTTCAAATTTTGGATATTTCACGTTAATCACCTCATCATGGAAGAGACTATTTTCACAAAAATCGTAAACGGGGATATTCCCTGCTATAAAATCGCCGAAGATGACCGTTTCTTCGCATTCCTTGATATTTCTCCTTTAGCAAAAGGCCACACTCTTGTTATCACAAAACTGCAAAACGACTATATTTTTGATTTGGATGACAAGATGCTGGCAGACATGATGGTCTTTGCCAAGAAGGTCGCTGTTGCTATGAAGAAAGTGCTTCCTTGTAAACGTATCGGTGTCGCAGTGATAGGCATAGATGTCCCCCATAACCATATCCATCTGGTGCCGATTAACGGGATAGGGGATTTGGATTTCAAGGCCCCTCGCGTACAACTCAGCCAGGAGGAGTTCCAAGACATAGCGGCAAAGATTTCCGCTGCCATCCAATAACAATTTGTGGTTCAGGTGGCGCATTCGTGTGCCACCTTTTCGTATTATCTTTGTTATGAAAATTATAGGTATAACAGGTACATTGGGTGCTGGCAAGGGTACTATAGTGGACTACCTGGCCCTGCATTACGGTTTCAGGCACTATTCCGTGCGTGGTTTTCTCATGGAAGAGGCAAAGCGGCGGGGTCTCGAGCTTAATCGCGATACTTATGTGGTTGTCGCAAACGATCTGAGAGCCTCCCACACCCCATCCTATATTGTTGATCAACTGTATCTTCAAGCCGCTGAAAACGGTGAGAATGCCGTAATTGAGAGCGTGAGGACACCTGGGGAGGTGATGTCTTTGAGACGGCATGAGAACTTCCTGCTCTTTGGCGTAGATGCCGACCCGCGTATCCGCTATGAACGTGTCGTTGAACGCGCTTCCGAAACCGACCAGATTACTTTTGAGACTTTCCTTGACAATGAACAACGTGAAATGTCTTCCACTGACCCTAACCATCAAAACATCGGCCGCTGTATGCAGATGGCTGATTATGTCTTTAACAACAACGGAAATTTCGAAGCTTTGTACTTCCAGGTCAAACAAGTCTTGCAAAATATATGATGCGTTAAAGAAATAACAAAGGGGTGCCGGATTTTATTGAGTAATTGCCAAATTAAAAAGGTGGGAAAAATTGATAATGTGTAAAATAAAGGTGGGACTTACCGGCATCCCTTTGTTCTTTGTCTTACGACGTGCAAATATACAAAATTTTTGATTCAAATATTAATGTTGATATAATTTTGTTATAATATAAATTTTACAAATAACTCTTAAAATTAAGACGTACAACTTCAAGGGCAAAATGACGCAAAAAGACACAATTTTATCAGAACTCAACGAACAACAAAAGGTTGCCGTGACCCAAACCGAAGGTCCGGTGATGGTTTTGGCCGGTGCCGGCTCAGGTAAGACTCGCGTATTGACCTACAGAATTGCCTACATGTTGGCTGTTAATAACATCAGCCCGTACCGGATTTTGGCGCTGACTTTCACCAACAAAGCCGCAGCCGAGATGCGAGAAAGGATTATACAACTCGTGGGTGGTGAGTTGGCGAAAGCAGTGACCATGGGGACCTTCCACTCTGTCTTTTATCGCATCCTTCGTGTCGAAGCCGAAAAAATAGGTTTCAGCAATAACATCACAATCTACGATACGGATGATGCCAAATCATTAATCAAAAGCATCGTCAAGGAGATGGGTCTCGACCCTAAACAATACACTCCCGGGTTCATCCTTTCCAGAATATCCATGGCTAAGTCAAGCCTGCTTTCTGCGCAAGAATATGCTGACAATCCGGAAATTGCCGCCGCTGACCGCATGTCGAACAAACCTATGATTGCGCAAATCTTCGCCAAATATAACGACCGACTGCACAAGTCCAATGCGATGGATTTCGATGATTTGCTATATTTCATGAATGTGCTGCTTCGCGATTCGCCAGAAGCCGTTTTCAAATACCAAAACCGTTTCAACTATATCCTCATAGACGAGTATCAAGACACTAACTATGCTCAATATTTGATTATCAAGCGATTGGCAGCTCTTAACCAGAATATTTGTGTGGTTGGAGACGATGCGCAGAGCATCTATGGGTTTCGCGGCGCCGACATCCAGAATATCCTCAATTTCAAGCGCGACTATCCTGACACCCGTATCTTCAAGTTGGAGCAGAACTATCGCTCCACCAAAAACATCGTGAACGCCGCCAATGCTGTCATTAGCCATAACAAAGACCGTATGCCGAAGGAGGTTTGGACGGAAAACGATGAGGGTCCTAAGATCGAAGTGATCAGGGCGGTGTCCGATCTGGAGGAGGCCAACGAGATTGCAAACAAAATTTTCGAGACCCAAATGCGCAACCATGTTGAAAACAGACAGTTTGCCATTCTTTATCGTACCAATACCCAGTCGCGATCAATAGAGGAGGCAATGGTGAAACGGCACATTCCGTACAAGATATTTGGCAGCATATCCTTCTATAACAGAAAGGAAATCAAAACGTTATTGGCATATTTCCGACTTGTTATCAATCATTATGACGAGGAGTCGTTGCGCCGTGTCATTAATTTCCCGATGCGTGGAATCGGTGACACCACGGTGGCGAGAGTGTCCGCAGTGGCGCAAGAGGCACATGTGCAGATGTGGGATGTAGTGGCTCAACCCGAAAATTTCAATACCGGACTGAACAATGGTATCATGGCCAAAATGCGAGACTTTGCCACGATGATAAGCGGCTTCTCCGCGCAATTGACCACAAAAAATGCTTATGAATTGGGAATGCAGATCCTTACGAAATCAGGTTTTGCACAAGCTTTGAGTGAAAATGTGGAGGAAAAGGAACGAATGGACCATGTCACGGAACTCTTTAACGCCATACAGTCTTTTATCGAGCGAGAACCCGATAATGTCCTCAACGAAGAGACGGGAGAGATGTTGGAGACCTATTTCCCCTCTTTGGACCAGTATATGCAATCTGTTTCTTTGCTGGATGACAGGGACTTGAACAAGGGAGATGAAAAGGCCGAAGACAATGTGGTGCGTTTGATGACCATCCATTCCGCCAAAGGTTTGGAGTTTGACTATGTGTTCATCACCGGGATGGAGGAGAACCTTTTTCCGTCGTCGTTGAGTCTGGATTCCCGCCACGAGATGGAGGAGGAACGGAGATTGTTCTATGTGGCTCTCACAAGGGCGCGTAAGCAAGTGTTTCTTACCATGGCGATGTCGCGATTCCAATACGGGCAGCGTCGCCCTTGCGAGGAAAGCCGTTTTTTGGAGGAAATTCCGGTTCGATTTTTGAATATCACCCAAAAAGCTTCTGTAGAAAACGATAGCTTTGGATTTTCAAAGTCCGAGAGACAAAGCTCTTTCCGATTCAATGCGGGAACGCGCTCTACACCAACTGGATACAGCCGAGAAATCCGAAAAGCACCCGATCAAGCGCCGAAGCCAGTGGTGAAAACCTCCTCAGAAGTCCGTCTCGACCAAATTGGCGAATTAGCGGCCCCCGAAGCCATCTTGCCTGGAGTGAGAGTCTATCATAGCAAGTTTGGTTTCGGACGAGTGGATTCCGTGTCGGGTGCTGGCCCTGACTCACGTGCCGTCGTCCTCTTTGACACAGTTGGTTCCAAAACATTAGTCCTTAAATATGCTAAGTTATTGATACCAAAACAATAAAATATGCAATTCAGAACGATAATACCTGCTCCGCAATATCCTTTTCATATTCAGGAAGAGGATACGGTCATGTTGGTAGGGTCCTGCTTTTCTGACCATATGGGCCACTATTTCGACACTCACCGTTTCAATGTCTGTTCCAATCCTTTCGGAGTGCTCTTCAATCCGGTTTCCATCGACCGTGCTATCCGTTTCATGCTGGAGCCAGATCTTCTCGACCGGAACCGCTATTTCTATAAACATCGCGACCTGTGGGTGAGTTTCGCCCATCACGGACGATTCTCGAAGGAAAATTTTGAAGAATTTGAAGCGAACATTGACCATCATTTGGAACGCAGCGCCGAATTTCTGCATAAAACGCATTATCTCTTTGTCACTTTTGGCACAGCGTTTTGTTATAAATTTATTCCCAGAGACTTGATAGTCTCCAACTGTCATAAGATTCCGAATCATCAGTTTGACCGTATTCGTTTGGATGTGAAAAAAATTGTCACCCAGTGGAATGGAACGCTCACTTTGCTGAAGAATGCCTGTCCGGACATGAAGGTGATTTTCACGGTAAGCCCGGTAAGGCATCTCGGTGACGGGGCTCATGAGAACACCCTAAGCAAATCGGTGTTGCTTCTTGCTGTGGAAAAGTTGGTTGACAATGAGTTCACCCACTATTTCCCTGCCTATGAGTACGTGATCGACGATTTGCGGGACTACCGGTTTTATGCTAAAGATTTATGTCATCCTAATGATATGGCAATCAGTTATATGGAAGAAAAACTTGCCGAATCTTTCTTCACGCCGGAGACGAGTGCTCACATGCTCGAAATTGAGAAGGAGAACCGGTTTTTGAATCATCGGAAGTTTCGGTAGGGCAAAACTGTGGGACAGAAATAAGTGAGGATAGGAATCGTCCTTTATTTTTATTATTTTTGCAGGCTATAATATTGAATCTGAAAAAATGAGAAATTTCATATTCAAAGCAGGTTTTTTTGCACTGGTTGTTCTCGTTTCCGGTTGCCGGCATGAAGAGAAGTATTCGGTAGTTCCTCATATTGAATTCGTCTCTTTGGAAAAAATCGACAATGGAACCGGAGTTGACAGCCAGGCGGAATTGACCGTCTCTTTTCAAGACGGGGATGGAGACATTGGGCTAAACGAAACTGATCGAAATCCTGTCTTTAACGTCGATTCGCCCTATTATTACAACTTTTTCATCTATTTGTATGAAAAGATTGATGGAGAGTGGGTGCTGATGGAACTTCCTACGCCACTTCACGCGCGCGTGCCACATCTTAGCGAAGAAGTTCCCGAGTCCATTGAGGGAAAGCTTTCCATCCAAACATACATCAACAATCCCTATTCCCCGCATGACACGGTGCGTCTCTCCTGCTATCTTGTTGACAGGGCCTTGCACCATAGCGATACCATTTTCACCCCAGAAATAGTAGTGAGCAAATGAAAATAACAGAACAAGTTAAAAGTTTGATAGCGTTAACATTGCGTGAAGATATTGGTAATGGTGACCATTCATCGCGTTGTTGTATTCCCGAAGAAGCCCACGGAGAGATGAAGTTGCTCATCAAACAAGATGGCATACTGGCTGGCGTTGACGTGGCCCGTGAGGTGCTGCGTCAGGTGGATGAGAGGATTAGTATGGAATTGTTCCTCTCTGACGGAACGGAGGTTCACAAGGGCGACATCGCCTTCACGTTGCGCGGTTCCTCCCGAAACATGCTGACGGCTGAGCGTACCCTGCTTAATTTCATGCAACGCATGAGCGGTATTGCCACCACCACCCGCGAATATGTGGAATTAGTGAAAGACACGGGTGTCACCCTGTTGGACACGAGAAAGACAACCCCAAACATGCGTATCTTTGAGAAATACGCAGTCACGGTTGGCGGGGCGCAGAACCATAGATTCGGCCTCTACGACATGATGATGTTGAAGGACAACCATATCGATTTTGCCGGAGGCATTGAGAAAGCTATTGAGGCTGCAAACGATTATCTTAAAGACAACAATATGCAGTTGTCTATAGAAATTGAGACCCGTAGTCTGGACGATGTGGCGCGGGTATTGAAACATGGCGGGGTGCAGCGGATTATGTTTGACAATTTCACGCCGGACCAGATCCGCGAGGGCGTGAAAATGGTGAATCACCGCATGGAGACCGAGGCCTCTGGCGGCATTGTGAAAGAGACGCTTCACGACTATGCTGTCACTGGTGTGGATTTTATCTCCATAGGCGCGTTTACCCATCAGATCAAAAGCTTGGATATGAGTCTGAAGGCGATGTAACCTGGCGTTTAGAACTTAGATTGAGGGCAACATGAGACGGTTTTTCCGATATGCAAAGTTGAAAGTCCGGCAATGGCGCGATGATTTGGAGCGCGTACCCGGAATCGGGAGAATCGTGGCCAAATCTAAAAAGATGACGCTTCCCGGCTTGATGAAAGTCCCGCTGTACGATGTGATGCGGTTTTTCGGGAAAGCTCTGAAAGAAGGGGTTGTCTTCCAACGGGCGGCAGCCATCACCTACCGCATTTTCGTTGCCATCATCCCCATCATCATTGCACTGTTTTCGGCTATCGCGTTCCTCGGCGAAGACTTCCAAAACACCATCATCTCCCTCTTGGAGTCCATTGTTCCGCCGTACGTTTGGCCAGCCGTCTCGGGCATGATCACCGACGTGGTGATGCGCCAGAACGGCACCCTGTCGTCGTTTATGTTTGTGATCGGCATCTACTTTACTGTTGTCTGCATCAACGGCGTCTTGGTAGCCATGACTTCGTCCTATTACACAGAAGAGAAGCGCAATGTCGTGAAACAAATCATTCTGAGTGCGAAACTGATGATGCTCACTTTCGTCATCATTGTGGCGGTGGCGTTCTTCTTCATCCTCGCGTCACTTGCGGTGCGATATGTGCATACCAATTTTGTCAACAATCCGATCCTCTACTCCTTTGTCATCCACGGCCTGAAATGGCTATTGGTATATGCGGCGGTCTATTTCCTGATTAGCATTTTCTACTATTTGGCACCGGTTAGGCGCGGTAACTACCGATTTTTCTCCGCTGGTTCCTCCACATGTACTATCCTCCTGGTGATTCTGATGTGGATTCTCAACCTCTATTTCTCCAACTTCGACAACTATAACCTCATCTACGGCTCCTTGGGCGCCATTTTCGCCATCTTGCTGTGGATTAACTGGAGCGCAGCCGTCTTCCTTATCTGCTACGACCTCAACGTCTGCATCGCAAAAGCCAAGAGCGAGAACAAAAAACTGACTGAACAAATGGAACTGGAAAATTCAGATTCAAATAATAACGAATAAGACAACCTTATGGATTTCGACTTAGTATTATATATTGTGCTCATTGCCGGCAGCATTTTATGGTCTGTCTTGCAGACTTTGAAAAAGGACAAGACTGTGAAAAAAACTATGAAAGGGGCCACGGTGCAGAAAGGACCCGTTATGGTGGAAACCTCAGAAGAGCCCGCAGAGGGAAAATCTGTCCGAAAGAAGAAAAAAGTTGTAGAAACGAAGTCCCCGGAAGACGAGTATTTCACCTACGAGACCATGAGCGAGCGCGATTTCCAACAAGATTTCGACCAGAATGTGGAAGAACACGTGAGTGGTTCTGTCACGCCGGAATCTGCGCTTCAGCTTGACATGGATGAGGACGAGGTGTTCAAAGGGGTGGTATGGTCGGAAATTCTGAAACGGAAATATTGAAACGTAAAGGCGAAAAATATTCGCCTTTGCACAGTTGTATCCTAAACAAAAAAGGAAGTCCACGATTGGGCTTCCTTTTTTTTGTTCGCATTGACAAAAGGTGAATTATTGTCTGAAAGTGACGGGCACTTGGTAGAAGCAGCGGACGGGTTTACCCATGTTCTTACCGGGTTTCCATTTCGGCATGGCCATGACGCCGCGGACAGCCTCTTTGTCGCACTCAGGGAACAAGGGGACTTTGACTTTGGCGTTGCTGACGCGGCCGTCTTTCTCGACGACGAACTCAATCAGCACGGTGCCGGTGATGCCGTTGTTACGAGCTACCTCGGGGTATTGGATCTCACGGGTCAGGAAAGCGTTGAGGGCCTCGGGACCGCCAGGATATTCCGGCATCTCTTCGGTGAACATCATCGGAGGCTCCTCCGTAGTCTCTTCGACAACCAATTCCACCTCTTCATCGCCAAAGTCGGTAATGGCTTCTTCTTCGTTGAACTCCACATCGAATGTCAAGTCAGTGCTGACTTGGATGTTGTTTTCCACGATGTTCAGCATCACTTCCTGGGTTTGTTGTTGGGGTTCTGGAGGAGGGGGAGGGGTTTGGTCGGTGGCGATTACGTCATCATCCACAACGGTGATGAATTCGTCGTCTTCCATGACAAATGCGGGTGCCTTGTCCTCGCTGGCGAAAAGCTCGAATCCAGCATAAACAAGACCTAAAACCACGGCAAATCCGACAAGAAGGAACAAGCCGCGCTTGTTTTCCAAATTTCCTTTGTCTGTTTTCTTTGCGATCATAACTCTATGTTTTTAACGTTAAAATACAATTTGATTCGGTCTGCAAAAATACTCTTTTTTTTGATATGAACGTTTGGTGTTGAAAAATATTATGTGAAAGGAATTTTTTTCGATTTGCGCTGTCGAATTTTTCTCTGCTGGGGCTGCCCGAGGGAAATAATTTTTATAATATTGCGGTTGAAAGATCCTTATTCTTCATTATTCCAGCGAATATGGTTTTTCCGTGAACCATTTCTTGTTCGGCTTGCTGCCCATCGTGAAGATGAGCTCGCCGCCGGCCATAATCTGCTCGTAGGTGATGTAGGCGGTGTGTAGCGGCTTTCCGTTGAGCGTCACCGATTGGATGTAGCAGTTTTGGTCGCTGACGTTGGGCGCCTTGATGGTCAGGGTGTTGCCGTTTTGCAGATGGAGGACATTCTCGGGCAGGTAGGGGGCACCGAAGACGTACTGACCGCTGGCGGGACAGACCGGATAGAAGCCCATCGCGCTGAAGATGTACCACGCCGACATCTGCCCGCAGTCGTCGTTGCCGCACAGCCCGTCGAGGTGGTTGCGGTACATCTTGTTCATCACCTCGCGCACGCGCAACTGCGTCTTCCACGGCTGGGAGGTCCACATGTAGAGGTACGGGATGTGGTGGCTGGGCTCGTTGCCGTGCACGTAGCCGCCTAACATGCCCTCGCGGGTAACATCCTCGGTCTCAGCGAAGAACTTGTCGGGCACATACATCGTAAAAAGTTCGTCCAAGCGGTTCACGAAGACCTTGTCGCCGCCCATGATCTTGATCAGCCCGTTGACATCGTGCGGCACGTAGAACGAGTAGTTCCAGCTGTTGCCCTCGATGAAGCCCTCGTTGGAGGTGGAGAGCAGGTCGGCGGGTGTCTTCCACGAGCCGTCCTCGTAACGCGCCTGCGCAAAACCAGTCTCCGGATTGAAGACGTTCTTGAAGTTCAGCGCGCGCTGGCGGTAGGTCTCCTTCATCTCTTCATATAAGGATGCAATTTTGCCTTTGTCAATCAGATTGTAAATCACCCAATCTTCGTATGCGTTTTCCAAAGTAATGGAAGTGCCGACAGCTGACTTGTTATAAGGTACATAGCCTAACTTTTTGTAGGTGTCCGTATGGTCATAATAGTCCAGATTCGCACTGTTGATCAGATATCCCATCACATTGGTGAGAGCTTCGTACACTTTCACGTTTTCCCCGTGAAATTTCGGATGATGGCAAAGATAGTTGTCCGCCACCGCCGACACACCGTGGTAGCCGATCATACACCAGTTCTCATTTCCGGCGTGGCTCCATATCGGAAGGACATGGTGCACACTCTGCTCAGCATGGTCAATCATAGAGGAAACCATATCGCAGGCGGCCTTTGGCTCAATAATGTTCAGCAGAGGATGTTCGGCACGGTAGGTGTCCCACAAGGAGAAAATCGTGTAATTGGTGTATCCTTCCAAGTTCTGGTGGATATTGTGGTCCACCCCGCGATATTGTCCGTCAACATCCTGATAGATAGAGGGATTGATCATTGTATGGTAGAGCGAAGTGTAGAACATCGCGAGTTGATCGGGCGTGCCTTGTGCTTCGTAAATGCCTAATTTGTCGTTCCAGGCTTTTTTTGTCTGTTGGTAGATTTCGTCGAAAGAAAATCTTTGGAAACCAAAACGTTCCTTTTCAAACTCAGTTTCGGCAAATAGGTTTAGTTTAGCTCCATCCATACTGACAGCGGATAATCCCACTTGCACCTCAACAACGGGATTGTCATCTTGCTCGAATTCAATCCAAGTCACCACCTTGCGTCCCGCCATTTCGGGAAAATTGTGGTTCAGGTCGAAGCGGCACCAGAAACCGTTGTAATCCTGTTTCCCGAAATCCTGATAGCCATAGTTCTTCACTTTTTTGCTGAAGTGGATGGCGAAATAGACGTAGTTCTCCCGTGCCCAGCCGTTGGTGATGCGGTAGCCGGTCAGCGTGTAGGGGTCTTCCATCCGCAAGGAGGCCCACAGCACCTTGCCGTCGTAGTTGTAGAGACAGTGGTTGAGATCCACGATGAGCTTCTGGGTTTCGCCTTGTGGGTAGGTGTATTTGTGGATGCCGCAGTGCGGGGTGGCGGTGAGCTGCACGAGAATGTCGTCGTCGCTGAGGCGCACCTCGTAGTAGCCGGGCGAGGCCTTCTCGGTGGCGTGGCTGAAGCGCGAGCGGTAGCCGCCATCGGGGTTGTCGGCGGTGCCGGGGTGGAGTTGCACCTCGCCGGTGAAGGGCATCAGCAGGATGTCGCCCATGTCGGAGTGGCCGGTGCCGCTGAAGTGGGTGTGGCTGAAGCCCACGATGGTCTTGTCGCGGTACTGGTAGCCGGCGCAGTAGTCATAGACACCCGGCTGGTAGCCGGCGCAGTAGTCATAGACACCCGGCTGGTAGCGGCCGTTGATGTTGTGAGGGATGGTGTCCGTATCAGGACTCACCTGCACGCCTCCGAAAGGGTAGCACGCGCCGGGGAAGGTGTGCCCCATGCCGTTGGTCCCGATCATCGGGTTAACATACTGGGTATAATCGCGTTGCGCGGTAGCGGTCATCATGGCGAAGAGGATTATGGGAGTGATTATCTTTCGCATATTATTAATTTAAGACGGCAAAAGTACATATTATTTTTGAAAGAGATTTTTTATCTTTGCGTTCCAATTTTTCCGTTACGGAAATTACGTAATGAATATTGAACTTATTTAGTCTGAATATAATGAAGAAAAAGATTGTAAATCCTTTTATATGCCAAGGTTACGAGAGTCCAGAATACTTCTGCGACCGTAGGGGAAAAAGATTCTTCTTTGTTTTCATCGTCACCATACTGCTGTCGATAGCGGCCTCTTCCTGCCACAGGGACACCCTTTCCTTGGACAGTGGTGCCTGCTATGTGACCCGAATCCACGAGAAGACCATCGTAGTCAGAATCGATGGTATATGCAACAATAATTTGATAATCAGTGCTTTTCAGACTGATTCACTCAATCCCGAGCCAAAGCCGATGGTTTTCGAAATCGCGACTAACGGGAAGGGCGGCACGTTGGAGGGCGCGAGTCTTCAGCACCCCGCCAAAGTGCGCTGGCGTTTCGGTCAGAACCGGGTGATCTGCCATTGCCGGAGCGCGGAATTGCCCCGGAAATTCACGCTGGAACGATGCGAAATCGACACGGTGCGCTACAGCCGTCAGCTCCTCGACTCTCTCTACCACGTGAAAGAGACTGTCGATGTGGAATATGCCCGCGCCAACGGCTATTGGAGCAGCTACCCCGATGAGGACAAGCCCTTTTCAGCCATCTACACGGAACGGCTTCCGCAGCTGGCCGACACAAATGTCATCCCGCTGTGCATGGACATTTACGAGCCCGAGGACCATTCCGACGCCATGCGTCCCTTGATGGTGCTGATTCACGGCGGAGCGTTCTATAACGGCGACAAACAAGACGAGACCTACGTGAAATGGTGCCGCCATTACGCCTCCTTGGGCTATGTGGCCGTGTCCGTCAACTACCGCATGGGCTTTCTGCCCTACAAGAACGCCATCGACTGTGCGGGCTATCGTGCCACGCAGGATGTGAACGCCGCCATTCGGTATTTGCTACATCACGCTGACACTTACAGGATTAACCCCAACTGGATTTTCACGTGGGGCACAAGTGCGGGAGGCATCACGGCGCTGAATGTCGCGTTTATGAAAGATGTAAACCGGCCGAAGTCCGTCCTGCAAGAGGGCAAAATCGCCAAATTGAACCCGAAATTCACGGAGACTTTCAACATCAAGGCCGTGGCGAATATGTGGGGAGCCGTACACGACACATGCATCCTCGCCAACAGCCGCATACCCGTCATCTCGTTTCACGGTGATGCGGACGGCATTGTGTCTTACGGCTACGGGCAGCCATTTTTGAAATTGTTGGCCTCTTCGCTGACGAGCGAGATGAAGAACCAGCTCCATCGTTTCCTGTCTGAACAGACCAGCCCATCGGAACATCGTGACGGGGCGTTGGAAGATCTTCCGGTCACGATTAGTGTATGGGATCCTATGGCGGAAAAGGTGCAGGAGTGGGTTCAGTCTTTCTCGGTGCCCGTTTGGAGCAAGATTGTGTCGCCCACGTACGGTTCCGCCTGTATTCACGAATACCTTGACCGGCACGGTGTCCGCAACCAGCTGTTCACGGTGGCGGGCGCGAGCCAGCACAGCCTCCACGTCGATGAACACCGCAACATTGTCCCCTATTTCTACACCATCCAAGACTCCGTGGCGAAATTCTTCTACACGGAAATAGTGCCTAAGCCCGTAAACTTGCATCAAGAAAGTGCGGGATCCCCTTTCTTCCGTATCAACAGCACGGACATCGCCGAGATACATTGGCAGGTAGAAGGTGGCGTGTTGTTGGAAAAGTCCGACAATCGTGCAAGGGTGGTGTTCTTCAGGGATGCGAAGCGGCACGTTGTCCGCGTGTCCGGACGATATAAGAACGGGATAGCGTTTAACGAAGAAATCCCAATGGTTTAGCTTATGAAAACGGTCAGATTTTTGCTTTGCACGGCGGTGTGGGAATCGGCGGGTGTTTTGCCGTAAGTGAAATCTCCGCGTGCGCGAGGTAGATGCCGGGGCGAGGTTAGGGTGAAAACGGAAATTGCACCCTCACGAACAAAATCTTCCAAAATTCCAAGCGGTCAATCCGAGGCACTGACAAGTACTGTTTTGTGCATTTTTTACACTTTGCCATTTTCTTTCCAAAAACAACCACTTTTCAAACGAAAAATGTCACTTTTATTATTTTGATATTTAGCAAGTTAAATATCATTGGCTCTTGATTTGTTTGCTTTTATTTTGTAAATTTGCGGGCAACAACTTTAAAATTTAGAGATGAAAAAGAACGAGGCTGAACTTGTGAAAATTGAATCTATCGACACGCTTTATCATGATGCCTGTCGGATAATCGAAAATGCTCGCAGCAATGCCGTGCGAAGCGTTGATTTCTGTCGTGTGCAGATGTATTGGAATTTGGGGAGGCGTATCTTTGAAGAAGAACAACAAGGGAAAGAGCGCGCGGACTATGGCACGTACCTTATTAAGAACCTTTCCAAACGTTTGAAACCTGACTATGGAAGTGGGTTCAGTGTGCGCCAATTAGAACAAAGCCGTCAGTTTTACAGAACTTACCCAATTGCGAACACAGTGCGTTCGCAATTGAATTGGAGTCAATATCGTAGGCTGATTCAGATTGAGGATCCCGACAAGCGGGAGTACTATGAGTTAGAATCGGTCAACAATGCATGGACGGCACGTGAAACGGAGCGGCAAATCAATTCCATGCTTTATGAGCGTCTGCTTATGAGCAATGATAAGGAGAGTGTACTGGCTGTTGCCCGCAAACAGAGAATCCCGGAAGAACTTACAGAGGTGATAAAAGAACCCATGATGCTGGAATTCTTAGGTCTGCATCCAAAATCGAGCTACTACGAGAAAGATTTGGAGGACGCCATCCGGTTTCATCTCACAGAATTTATGCTCGAACTGGGCAAAGGGTTCACTTTTGTAGATCGCCAGAAACGGATAATGCTTGAAGATGATGAATTCTTCGTCGACCTTGTATTTTACAATCGTCTATTGAGGTGTTTTGTCATAATTGAGACGAAAACGGGTAAACTAACCCATCAGGACCTGGGACAATTGCAGATGTATGTCAATTACTACGACCGCATTGAGAAACTACCTGATGAGAATCCCACCATAGGCATTTTGCTCTGCACCCAAAAGAATGACACGCTGGTGAGAATGACGTTGCCTGAAAACAACAAAACCATACTCGCCAGTGAATACAAATTATATCTTCCTACTACGGAACAACTCGTCAAAGAGGTTGACACAGTGAAAAAGTTGGCTAAACAAAATAGGAAAGAGTAAGATTTGCAACAACCGGGAGCCTCCGCCCGCCCGCGCAACTACTAACTGCTAACTTCTAACTATTTTCCTCACCACGCTCACCCCTCGCTCGAAGTTGATCTTCACGAGGTACGTGCCGGAGGGATAGGGCGAGAGGTCAAACGACGGTATGGGCTGCATCGTTGAGGCATTGGAGGGTTGCCATGCCTCCACCAGGTCGGCGAGTTTGCGGCCTTGGAGGTCATAGAGTTCTATGCTCTGGTAACCGTACATATAACCGTGCACAGAAGTCGGACCGCTCGTGGGGTTGGGAGAAATGTAGATGTCGCGCTCGCGCCTGTCAAGGTAATCCTCGATGCCCACGGAGTCGTCGGGGACGAAGGGCTGGGCGAACTCGGGGTCGTGGTAAAGGGCGAAAACAGCACTAGGATGTATTGACGGGCAGTTGACAGATATGGTATTGCCAAGATTCACCGAGGAGTTTGCTGTAAACGAAACAACAAGATACCCACCCTCATTTATTACTGGACCTATCGACTTGTCTACATCAATTATATTGTTGCTTGATATAGTGTCCGCTTTTATAAAAAAGCCGTCATTGCGCCATTCGGACAGCAGGTATCCGTAGCCGCTTGTTTGGTACTTCGACATAGCAAAAACTCTATTATTTATTGCAGCAGGTCTCATACCAGCTACAGCTCCTGCTGATGGTACAATGCCATGATTGACATACTCTCCGCTCCCTTTGTTATATCTTACAAAAAAACATATATCTGTTCTTTCATCTTGGAAGCGTTGTAATGGATTGCTATCATAGTCAAAATATATCAAGGCAGAGTCGTCATTATTATAGGCCGCACCTCCAAGAATAAAGATATCATTACCATAGAGGATGTTTTGTCTCCAAATTGCCCGCGCGAACCCATAATTTGGATCTTGAGTCCCTCGTGTGAAAAGTTGGTTGCTCCAACCAATATGACCATCCGTGCTTATTTTAAAAATAAAATTCGCTGCTTCCAAAGACGATACATCATTTATTGTGAGACAATGTAAACTATCCCACCATATATGAATAGGATACTGATGTTGTAAATTCAGTTGCTCATTATTATAAACCTCAATGTGACCTGTTAAGTACATGTTATCTTCTTCGTCAAATGACATACCTTTAAAATGCGGGTAATAATAACGGGTAATACTATCATTTACAAATGGATATAAAGAAGCGATGCCATCGGTATGGTCTATTAGAAATCGTACAAATTCCAAATCCCAATTGTTAGAAAACTTGTAAAGAACAGCATTGTTAATAGAACCGGGAGACTCCACATTCCCGGGAAAATATAGATTATAAGTCCTATTTGTGTCTCCATCAACAATCACAGTATATGGTTCGTTTTCATATCCCCGATATCGTATGGGAGTAAACACATACAAGCTTCCGTCAAAGCCAATGTGAACTGGACAAATTTCATTCATACACAAGTTTTCATCATATCGAATTGAATCCGTCCCATTAAAAAA
Organism: uncultured Bacteroidales bacterium; assembly: GCA_946186495.1. Lineage (GTDB taxonomy): Bacteria > Bacteroidota > Bacteroidia > Bacteroidales > WCHB1-69 > F23-D06. The sequence continues at coordinate 3,048 of CAMHNQ010000017.1, read as the reverse complement.
AGAATTTCTTGAATATGCTTCTACAAAATGGTCTTCCAACAGATTCCCTTCCAAATCAAATTGGGCAAAAAAAGTCCATCTGTGGTATGCCTTAAATGGCAGTTCTTGTTGTTCTTCAGGAATAGTATTGAGTTGGTGTTTATAAACAAGTGTGTCTAGATAGTACAGCCAATCATCGGAGTGGTCTCCATAAAAGCCACAGTTCCCTGAAATGTAAACGTTGTTGTTCCGAATCTCCATCCATAATGGGAATGCCATTTCCGAGCTGCTTTTCACCACCTTATACCACAACATATTCCCCAGTGTGTCAAATTTGGCCAAAAGAATGGAACATTCATTCGCGTTTAGCACTGTGCCATTGTTGACGAATTGGAATGTAAGCCCGTCAAAATTCGGATCTCCCCCCATTCTCCCGTAAACATAGATGTTTCCTTCTTCGTCAAAGGCAGTATTTGTAATCTGATTATAACATGAGCCAATTGAGCCATCGCCGCTGCTCCAGTAATGCGCCCACTTCCACTCGCCTTGGGCGGAGGCGGAGAGGGTGATGAAAAGGGTGGCGAGGGTGGCCACGAAAAGGGAGAGGCGGTTTTTCATAGGGTTTAAGGTTTAAGGTTTAAGGTTTAAGGAAATAGGGTCAAGGGCCAAGTTAGTTAGTAGTTAGCAGTTAGCAGGGAGTCGGTGGATTTTATCGTATTATCGTCTTTCATCATTCTTAATTCATCATTCTTAATTCTTAATTATCTAATCTCATAACGAAAAAAAGCCCGAATCGTTGCAAAAAAAGTGCGATTTTTTATGCTTTCTGGGGGGGGGTATAAGCAATTGATTTATATGTAGTTGCGATAAGTTTTTGTATAGAAGAGGTGCTTGTGGTGTGGGAGATGCATGCGGGGGAGGGGAACTAAAAAAATCATCAAACAATGTTTGGATATTAAAAAAAGTGTATTTTTGCAGACGATAAAAATGAACGAACTATGAAGAAGAAAATTAAAACTAAAGAGGAGGCAAGGGCCTTTTTCCAAAAAATCATCGATGACAAAAACGCGATGATTGACTGCATTGAAAACGGAGGAGACATGAAAGCATTAATCAAAAACCGTGGAATTGAAATCGTTAAGCCATTATCCGTACAGTAAAAGCATTGATGGAGAATATCGTTTTGTGACCGACAAAGGGGTCGAGTATATTGCCTATTTCAACAAGGTTCCCATAGAATCTTGTGTAGTCTATAATTTTGTTTTTGCCAAAAGCACGGTCGGGCGATATGGCATGGATCCAAGGATACGAAACACAACCCTCAGTATTATTTCTGATTTTTGGGATGATTATGAAGAGGTTATCTTGTTTGTGTGTGATTTATCTGACGGACGATCTGAATGCAGGATGAGATTGTTCCATTATTGGTACAAGATTTTGAACAATGATAACAATGTGACGAAAATAGATTACTCCGTGGAACAAATTAGGGCTGCCATTTTGGCGAAGAAGGACAACTGCTTGCTCCCTTTGGCACAAAAAGAGATTCAAGAATTGTTTGTTTTGATGCAGGGGGATTAGATTCTCAATATGATTCTCAATATAATGGCCCCCGAACCGATCACTGTTCACTACTCACTAATCCCAAAAAAATTGTATCTTTGCAAGTTTTTTGGAAAAATCTATACTCCGATGAAATATACTGAATACAAAGGTCTTAATCTTCCGAATATTGGGGAAGAGATGCGCAAGTTTTGGGAGGAGCACGATGTGTTCGCCAAGAGTTTATCCACCCGCGAGGGACACGAACGGTTCGTCTTCTTTGAGGGACCGCCGTCCGCCAACGGCATGCCCGGCATCCACCACGTGATGGCCCGCACCATCAAGGACATCGTCTGCCGCTACCAGACCCTCACCGGCAAGTACGTCGGACGTAAGGGTGGCTGGGACACGCACGGACTGCCCGTGGAGCTCGGCGTGGAGAAGACCCTCGGCATCACCAAGGAGGACATTGGCAAGAAGATCTCCGTGGAAGACTACAACAAGGCCTGCCGCCGCGAGGTGATGAAATTCAAGGACAAATGGGACGACCTCACCCGCGAAATGGGCTACTGGGTCGATCTTGAACACCCCTACATCACCTTCGACAACAAGTATATCGAAACTGTATGGTATTTGCTTTCAGAGCTTTACAAGAAAGGTCTGCTCTATAAGGGCTACTCCATCCAGCCCTACTCCCCCGCCGCCGGCACCGGCCTCAGCTCCCACGAGCTCAACCTGCCCGGCTGCTACCGTGACGTGAAAGACCTCACCTGCGTTGCGCTGTTCAAGTTAGTGAACGGCAACGAGCAATTGGCCATTAACGCCAACGACCCGATGCCCACGTATGCCATCGCGTGGACGACCACCCCGTGGACGCTTCCGAGCAACACGGCTCTGTGCGTGGGTCCGAACATCGACTACGTGCTGCTGAAGACCGTGCATCCTTACAACGAACAGCCTTGCTACATCCTGATGGCCAAGGCGTTGGTGGGCACGATGTTCAAAGAGGCTCCGGAGGTCGTGAAGGAGTTCAAGGGCAAAGATCTCGTGGGCATCTCCTACGAGCAGCTCATCCCGTGGGTGAACCCCGGTGAGGGTGCCTTCCGCATCATCCCCGGCGACTATGTCACCACGGAAGACGGTACCGGCATCGTGCACATCGCCCCGACGTTCGGCGCCGACGACAAGCGCGTGGCCGCCGCCGCCGGCATCCCGCCGCTTGTGATGATCGACAAGGACGGCATCAGCCAACCGATGGTCGATCGCACCGGCAAGTTCTACCGCATCGAGGACCTCGACCCCGAATTTGTCCAAAACTGCATGGACGTGGAGGCTTACCGTCCCTATGCCGGCCAGTTCGTGAAGAACGCCTACGATCCCACCAAGACCGAGAAGGACAAATCCTTGGACGTGGATATCGTGGTGATGCTGAAGGAGCAGGGCAAGCTTTTCAAGAGCGAGAAGCACACCCACAACTACCCGCACTGCTGGCGCACCGACAAACCCGTGCTTTACTATCCGCTCGAC
>CAMHNQ010000016.1 GCA_946186495.1 uncultured Bacteroidales bacterium | reverse complement strand
ATACATTTTATGTTAAAGATGCTCAGAATTGCGTGACAACCACCACATATTGTCGTCCTCAACCTTATAATGAGATTATTTGTTTGAACAACAATGTTTCCATACCATTATCAAGTTGTTTATTAGAAGACGCTGCCTTGAACTACAACGATTTCAGCGATTGCTATCGATCTCTTAGTTTTATTGGCCCACACAAAGCCATTTTATTTGTTTTGGGTAGATATAACGCTAATTACAATTTATTGTGTGGTACATATTCAGGAGTTATATGCAACAACCATCTTCTAAATCCTGGTGCATTTCATTTTTGCACAAATGAATCTTTTCTGTGTGATTATTATGTTGATTATATTTCCAATGGAATAGGAATTATTTCTGGAACGATATCGTACAGTATCGATAACAATCAAAATGTTTTCACTTTTTCTTTTACAGATGAGTTTGGATTATCCTACATTGGTCATTTTTCAGGTCCTATAGGGCACAATGTTTATTATTAGAAACAGAAGAAACAATTATAGTATAAATTTCATTATAAAGAGCATAATTATGAAACAGTTTTACCTTTTGAGCACACTGATGCTCCTCGTTTTGGCGGTGATGCTGCCACAGAATGTTAAAGCGCAGGTTTCCGTATGGGACGGCACATACACCCCCTGGACCAACGGCACGGGCACTGAAACCGATCCCTTCTTGATTGAGAATGCCCAGCAGTTAGCCTACCTTGCCTACCGCGTGAACAACGGACTGGATGCCGCCGGAGGTCATGTCTCCAACCACGACCTTCACTACAAATTGATGACGGATGTGAATCTAAATGGTAGTCAAAATTTCCAATGGACGCCGATAGGTTATTGGAATTCAAATACGGATTATTACAGCTTTGGTGGTCACTTTGACGGAAATAACCATACTGTTTCAGGATTATACATTAATAGTTCTGCTAATCGTGTAGGATTCTTTGGTTACACTAATGGAGCGACAATAGAGTATTTGAGTGTGAGTGGAGATACTATTGCAACTACAGGATCCTATTCAGGTGGAATTATGGGATATGCTATAGGAATCACTATGATAGGGTGTAATAGTATTTGCAATGTCTCTTCAAATGCTAACATATCATATTCTGGAGGATTGTCAGGATATGTCTGTGGCTCAGTTATTGCGAATTGTAGCAATACAGGTAATATTTATTCATTGACATCATCTTCTTGTTCTGGTGGAGTAATAGGAATCGTAGATGCATCTTCCATTACTACTACTATTACGAATTGTTTTAATAAGGGCAATGTTAATACCAATGTGTCTTCGCAATCATATTCGGGAGGCATCGTTGGTAGAAATAATGGAACACTAACAATTAGAAATTGTTTTAACACAGGAAATGTATATTCTTATAGTTGTGCTGGTATCGTAGTTGGTAATAATGGCCATAGTGCGAGCGTTCAAAACTGCTATAACATTGGCAATATACATGCAGGAGGAGGTATAGCATATGGATATGGTTTATCAGTGTCTAACAGTTATTACTTAGACAACTGTGGTGGTCATAATACATATGGTGGTTCGCCCATGTCTTCTGCTGCTATGCAAACAGCGGAATTCGTTGGAATTATCAATAATGGTTCTTGTGCGTATGAACAAGATATAATGCCATATTCCAATTCAGGATATCCAATATTGACTATGATAATACAAGATGTAAAAACATTAAATGCGACAAACGTTACCCAGTCTCATAGCACATTAAAGGGAACGATCTCTCTTGAAAACGATATTCTTCTTTCAACAGGTTTTATGTATAAGGAAGCCAATACAACTAATTATACTCATGTTTCATGCATTCCGGTAGCAGATACGATTACACATACTCTTTCTGGTCTAAAGCCATCAACAAGTTACACCTATAAGACTTTTTTAGTTTCGGCTGGCTGCGACACTACATTTGGAACTAATAAAACGTTTACCACATCAGCTATTGATATTTGGACTGATTATGCCACCAATGTCACTCAAACCCACGCCACATTAAACGGTTCATTCACCATCGTGGATGCCAACATGTCTTCGTATGGTTTTGAATATAGAAAAACCACAGATACTGTCTTTCAAACAGTTACGTTGTCAGGAGAAGGCAGTGTGTCGGAAACCGTAACAGGATTAACTCCCAACACCCAATACACATACAGATCTTTCTGTACAGCTGTCGGTTGCGAACCTGTATATGGCTATTATCGGAATTTCACGACCCAGGCTGTTTCTGTCACAACAAATCCTGCCACAAACTTAACGGAATCATCCGTCACGCTTAACGGTTCAATGTACATGGGGGATGCTACCATCACAAATCAAGGTTTCGAATATCGAGTTGTGGGTGATGCAAACTTTACTACTGTCAATGCAACGGGAGGTACGGACAATTTCTCAAGCTCGCTTTATGGTCTTCCCGTCAATACATTCTATGAATATCGAGCTTTTGTAACTATTGCTGAGAACACGGAGCTCTACTACGGCACTCTCCAAACTTTCGAGGTCTCCTGGCTGAACGCCGACACCATCCTCATTTACGATGCGGATATGTTGCAATGGGTGTCCGACCGTTGCAATACAGGCACCACTTTCGAGGGAAAATACATCAAACTGATGAACAATATTGTGCTGCCTCTCAATCAGCCCAACAATATGACCTCCATCGGGGTGTATCCAAACCACCCATTCAAGGGCACTTTCGATGGCAATGGCATGACTATCACCAATTTGTACATTGACCAGCCCAATACACCTTATCAGGGATTTTTTGGCTATACACAAAACGCCAATCTGTATCAGGTGGGCTTGGTGAACATCACCGCCAGCGGGCGTAATTATACGGGCGGCATGGTGGCCTATGCGGAAAACACCTATATGCGTGATTGCTATGTGAACGGTGGTTCTTTGTTTGCCCTTAGCTATTGCGGCGGCTTGGTAGGTTATCAATCAGCCGGTACAAATTCCATTATTTCGGGCTGTTACAACACCTGTACCGTCAGCGGCACCAGTTATGTAGGTGGTTTGGTCGGCTTTAGCAATTATGCTACCGTGCGCAACAGTTATGTGGCCGCCAGTGTGGCCGCACAAGGTACGGCTGTGGGTGCCATCATTGGCGGTGCCAACGAGGTTCTAATGTATAACTGTTATTTCAGTTCCTCCATCACGGGACAGACCAGTGCCATCGGTGAGAACAACTTCAAGGATAACGAAGGAATGACTGACGAAGAGATGCGCGATCCCACCTTTGTTGCCACGCTGAACCAAGGACTTGTGGTACCCGTCTGGAAATCCGATTACGCTGTCCCTATCAATAATGGATTCCCCATTCTAATCTGGCAATATTCTGATGCAGAAGCTTGTGAAGCTCCTGAAAATCTGACTTACACTGTCAATGGAAATTCCATCACATTGAACTGGTCTGGAGGTGACAATGCAAGTTATTTCGTCGTAGAATACGGCACAACCGGAAGTGATGTACATTCGGAAAACACCAGTAACCATCAGTTGGTGATTAACAACTTGCAGAACGGTGACTATTTCTGGCGGGTGAAGTCCGTCTGTTCATTCGGTGAAAGCAATTTTGTGAACGGAAACACCATCACCGTCGGTATCGACGAACACGACCTCGGTGCATCCATGACGGTGTATCCGAACCCCACCACCGGCATGGTCAATGTAGAATGTACAATGAACAATACACAGGCGGAGAAGGTGGAATTCCAATTATTCGATGCCTTCGGAAGGTTGTTACGGACAACCGACGGTGTAGGGGCGAATAATGATTCGCCTCTACGGACGAACGGACACGGATCATCCGTCCAAACGCAAATCGACCTCTCCCATTATGCCGCCGGCGTCTATTTCATCAAGGCCGTGGCGAAGGATAACGTAATTGCCGTGCGGAAGGTCGTGAAGCAATAATGAACAACGAACGATGTAGGGACGAATCATTCTCGCCCCTACATTTGTTCTAACAGTCCAGGATACGACTTCTCCAAACACCCAATGTCATTCAACTCCGCACCCGGGAACAACAAAAACGCCATGGCCAGACGGTGGTCGTGGTGGGTGTCGAAAACGGGCTTCACCCCTTTGGAAACGCCTTTCCCCTTTACATGCAATTCATTTTCAGACAGTTCTATTTCTGCGTAAGGCATCAGCTGTTCTGCCAACACGTGCAGTCTGTCTGATTCCTTGTATTGCAGATTCCGCACATTTTGGAAGGTGATGTCAGCCGGCAACAACGCGGCCAGAGCAGCCATGACGGGCACCGTGTCGAGGTTGTCGCGGACGTCCAGGATCATGCGAGGCATATCATCCAACGGTTTCGCGGAAATTTCGACACACGGGACTGCAGAGACGTGGTGCGCCGACTCTCCGCAGGAAACGGACACCCCCAACATCTTGAACCATTGTGCAATAACCGAATCACCCTGGATAGATTCCAAGGACAACGGCGAAAGGACTACGGTGTGTTCCGGATGCAGACGGGCGTATGCGAACCAAAAGAGGGCCGCACTCCAGTCGCCGGGTGCGCCTGCGGGGGTGTCGGGCAGCGAGACACCGGGTATCCTGAGTGGGTAATCGGATGTGCAGGACATTGTCATGCGAAGGTATGAGAGCGACGGGATATCCGTGGAGATAAGCTGCAAGGTGCGGAGACCCAGCAGCGGGGCAGCCAGAACCAAGGCAGAGGCGAGCTGAGAGGAGGACTGCGCGTCTATGGCCAGCGCACGCGCGGCCAGATGCCGACCGGTGATCCGCCAGCCGTCCGCGTCGCGTTCGACTTCCGCACCGGTTTCCCGCAAAGCGGCCACCAACGGCATTATAGGGCGTTCCAGCAGCCGGGTGGTGCCGGTGAGCAGCCACAGTCCAGGGGTTGCCGCAAGCATCGGCATGAGGAAACGATAGGCCGCCCCGCAATCCTCCACATCCACAACAACCGGGGAGGCAAAGGAGGGGGTGCGCATCGCCACAATTGCGCGGTGGGTGACCACGACATCGCGGCAATCGGAATCGGAAATCGGCGGAATCACCCCTCGCCGCACCCAGGACCATAGCATCTTCCGGATACGAAGGCTTTTATTGTCAGGAAGTTGTATATGATACTGCACCTCTATTTTTTATGTGCAAAAGTAAGATTTTTTGCTTATTTTTGCACCCGCCTTTAATCTATAACCCCAAAACCGATATATGAACAACGGACAAATCAGAATGGGCGGTTTCAACATCCTGCCCAACGGAGTCAAGAACCTGCTTATAATCAACACTTTGCTATTTTTTGCCACTGTTGTTTTCATGCGTGGCGGCATCTGCGACCTGAACAAATGGTTGGGGTTACATTACTTCAAGGCACCGGACTTTTACCCGTGGCAGTTCATCACCTATATGTTCATGCACGGCAACTTCGGGCATCTGTTCTTCAACATGTTCGCCCTCTGGATGTTCGGGGCGGCCGTGGAAAACACCTGGGGCACGAAGAAGTTCCTCATCTACTACATCATCACCGGCATAGGCGCGGCCATCACCCACTACATCATCACTTTCGTGGAGATAGGACCGGCCATGGCGCTCTTCAACCAGTTCCTGAACGCCCCGTCGTTTGACACGTACCGCTATCTTGTGGAGCACAACCAGATCCCGCAGCTGCAGGGTGCCTTGCAGAACAACTACCAGGTGCTCCAGCAGAATCCCGACGCCCTCAACGAGCTGGTGGCCGCCACCATCACCTTGCAAGACAGCTATCTGAACAGATTCCTGCTCATCGGCGCATCAGGGGCCGTCTATGGCATCCTCCTCGCATTCGGCTGGATGTACCCCAACAACATGATTTACATCTATTTCCTCTTCCCTATTAAAGCCAAGTGGTTCGTGTTGGTTTTCGGTGCGCTCGAGTTGCTGTATGGGGTTATGGGGACCTCGGACGGGGTCGCGCATTTCGCGCACTTGGGCGGCATGGTCTTCGGCATCCTGCTGATATTCCTGTGGAACCGACACGACAGACAAGGCGACGACCGGCAGACTTTCTATAAGTTCACCGACAACAGGAGTCCGCAACGCGACTGGCGGTGGCCGTTCCGGAAACGGGAGGACACCTCCGGGAAGAGCAAATACTACGTCTCCCAGGAGAGCGGCCGTCCTCTGAGCGATGCGGAGTTCAATGCCCGCAAAGCCGCCGACAAAGATCGTTTGGACCGGATTTTGGACAAAATCTCCCAAAGCGGGTATGACGCGCTGAGCAAGGAGGAGAAAGACTTCCTGTTCCATTATTCGCAAAAATAGCTCATCATGGTCAAGAAAAAGCGGGGGACGTTCAAGGCTGTCGGCAAGTTTGTGCTCACCATTGTCACCATTTTGGCAGTGACCGCCCTGCTGTTCTCCTTCCTGGCCAAGTTGCTGCCCCCCTCCTTCTCCAGCACCATAGCCTACTGCGGGCTACTGTTCCCCTACCTGCTCATCGCGAACTTCGCGCTGACAGTAGTCTGGCTGCTGGTAGATCCCCTTTGGGCAATCGCCCCGGTGGCCGCAATATTGCTCAACATCAACAACATCGACAGGCATTTCCAGTTCCGCGGCATCGAAAAGCCCGAAGTCTGCGTCAACTGCCTCAAGGTGATGAGCTACAACGCAAAAGCCTTCAACATCTACCACGACGACCAGAAGTCGCTGAACAGGCAGGTGGTCCATTTCCTTCAAAACGAGAAGCCTGACATCCTCTGCATCCAGGAATACAGTCTCGACAAATCCGGCAAAACGGGGTTCAACTCCACCGAAGCCATCATCAACGCCCTGAACATCAAGAACAACGAAAAGACCCACAAAATCATCCTGCCCTACAGGAACAAGCTCGGCTACGAGTTTGGCATGGCCATCTTCAGCAAATACCGGATTGTGGGGGGCGGTATCGTGGACACCACCGAATCCTCCAGCAACAAGTCAATGTACGTGGACATCCGCTACAACGGCGACACCCTGCGGGTTTACAACATCCATCTGGCCTCCATGCACCTGGACAGCACCGACTACGAGACGGGCAGGGCGATTTGGGCGGGCTCATACGACTCCTCCTTCAACAACAATGCGCAGAAACTGTCAAACAAGATCTCCATGGCGTACGTCTTGCGGCAACGCCAGGCCAAGGTGGTGCGCACCCATATCAACGAATGCCCCTACCCCGTCATCCTGTGCGGTGACTTCAACGACTCCCCTGCGTCATTCAGCTACAACAAGATCATGCATGGACTCCGGGACGCCTTCCGTAGCAGCGGCAGCGGCACGGGAACCACCTACGTGGGCGGCAACTTTCCAGCCTACCGCATCGACTACATCGCCCACGACAAGCAGTTCAACGACTTCCAATACACCGTGTGCCGAGATCTGGATGTTTCCGACCACTACCCTATTTACACCTACATCTCAATCGTGAAGAAGAATTAGACACATGGTCAGACGTCCAGGCAAATACACCAGCATCAACGTCCGAACCAGCCGTTTCCTCCCGCCGAAAGGCTATTTCGCCATCACCTTTTTCGGGCGTGTCCTCATCCACCGGCGCAATGCCGGGCTATGGGAAAAGCAAAAGGCAACCCGTAGCGGCCGGATTCTGCTTCACCACGAATGGATTCATGTGAAACAGGCGGTTTCCACGCACAACTCGTGGTTCTGCTTCTATCTCCGCTATATCTATTTCTACCTGAAAAACAAGCCTTTGCGTCACGGCACCCAATTCGCATACTATGCCAACCCTTTTGAGATGGAAGCCTACGCGCACGAGAATGACCTCGACTATGCCCGCACGGAACCCGCAGAGGGCTGGCGGGAATACGCCAAGCTCACGGTGGAGGAGAAATATAGCCGATTCTTGGAAAACATCATCTGATGGACGGGCGAATCAGAGACGCAAAATTTGGCGTCTCCACTGTTCCGGGAAAATGATTAACAGCTATTTTTTGGGTGAGACGGGGTGCGATACATCATTCTTGATTCTCAATTAATGGCAGATAGACTTGCTTGTAATACGGTTCAAACTCCCGTGTGGTGGCGTGGTTGTGCCATAGAATCACGAAATCGCCCTCAACATCGAAGCAGCGTTGTTTCAGCTTCATCACCAACTTCTTGGCTTTCCCTACAGGGAGTTTCATATAGTCGAACAGGGTGCCGTCCATGACGATGAGCGGGTGTTCGATGATGTCGGTGACTTTGTCGTTACGCACGTCGTAGAGCGGGTACGGGTGGCAGGTGCCGCAACGGAAACCGCAGCGTTCCGCGAACCCGAGGGTGTAGTCGTCGGTGATGCCGGCCTCTCGCCACAAGTCCAGCGTGTTGGGATTGTCGGCGAAGTAGGTGCGCAGGTAATGCTGGCGGCTACAGGTGACCCTCCGTCCAAAACGGGCCAAAAGATCATGCAAGCGTTCATGTTCTTCTCGCAAAAGTCCTATCACATCAGCACTTCTGTAACTGCCGTGCAATCCTACAATTCCTTGCTTATTGTCATGATGCTCCCATATCCTTTGCAAGCGTACATCGCGGATGTCGTAGGTGGCGTCGTACTCCCCGTCATGCAGAGCTTTGAAGAAAAAAACAGGTTCAAGACCGGCACCGTGTTCCTTCGTCGCAAGTTCCATAATGGCTTGGATATATGGGTCCTCGAAATCATCTGACTTCCATTTTCGGTATTCTAGCAACGATTGTTTAACCATCGCCATATCCCGGTTAATCAGCAAATCCCGTCCGAAAATGGATTTCATCGCCTGGAAACGGCTGGTGAAACGGTACAGGATGTCGATGTCGTGCGTGGGCACGATGCGTGGCGTGCGCGGAACAGCCTCGAATCTGTCCGGGAAATAGAGGCACAGCCACCTGCGCAGCAGCATCGCGTATTCGTCCACTAACGGAATCTCCACCATGTCGTATTTCTCGGCCAGACTGCGATCATACGGGAACCGTCCGTGTTTATCGTGTCGTTCGGAATGGAACTCTTCATAACGCGAAAGCAGCACAAAAGACGGTGTTAGAATATCGTATGGAATCTGGATGGAACTATCTGTTTCCGAATAGATCACGCCATCATCAACGCCATCATCATCAAAAATCATGGGAATTTTTTGCGTCCGCTTTGCATTTTCCACCATTTCAAATGGCCACCATTGGCCTTTAATGAAAAAGTCAAATTCTTTCTGGTTCATCGCATACATGACGAGCCTGACCTCTTTCACAAAAACCGTGATAGTACCATCGCTTTTCTCCACACGGAAAGGCTCGCTTTCCAGCTGCGGGAAGGCGACCTTCTGCAGATGCCGGAAGGTGTATTCTAAAGCGTTGAGGGAAAGCGGAGATTCGGCCATAGCTGCGGGTTATGATTCGATGATTCCGCCGCCCACGAGGTCGTCGCCTTCGTAGAAGACGGCGCTCTGTCCGGGCGTGACCGCGAAAACGGGTTCCTCAAACAGGACTTCCACGGAGGTATTATCCAGATGGCGGAGCGTGGCCGGCGTGCCCGCACTGCGGTAACGCGAACGGCAGGTCACCCTCATCCCGTTCTCAAAATCAGCGTATTTCGCCATATTAAGGCCGGATACGATGCAGCGACTGTGCTGCAGCTCCTCACGTTTGCCTAAAACCACGCGGTTCGTATCGGGCTGCAGAGCCACCACATACGCGGGTTCGCCCAACGCGATGCCCAAGCCCTTGCGCTGTCCCACCGTGTAGTTGTACAGTCCCTGGTGCTTCCCCACCACCTTTCCGTCCGTGGTCACGAACTCCCCGACGGGCATACGCTCCTGCAAATCAGGAACTTCGTCTTGCAGGAAATGGCGGTAGTCGTCATCGGTCACGAAGCAGATCTCCTCGCTCTCCTTCTTCTGCGACAGCTTCACGAAACCGTGTGCCGCCGCAATCTGTCTCACCTCCTGCTTGGTGAGCCCACCCAACGGGAACAACGTCCGCCGGAGCATTTCGGAGGTCAGCTTCCACAGGAAATAGGTCTGGTCTTTCTGGGTGTCAACCCCTTTCTGGAGGTAAAAACGGTTACCATCTTGTGCGATGCGGGCATAATGACCGGTCGCGATGTAGTCGCAGCCCAGCTCGTCGGCCAGCTCCAGCACCCTGCCCCACTTGATGACGGGATTGCAGAGTACGCAGGGATTCGGTGTCCGGCATTGCAGGTACTGGTCGATGAAATCTTGGATGACCGTCCTGCGGAAGAGGTCGCGGACATCAAGGATATGGTGCTCGAAGCCGAGCTTCTCAGCCAGATGCTTCGCCTCGAAGATGGCATCCACCGAGCAGCAGCCCTTCTCGCGGGCCATGCAGCTCTCCGTGATGGAGTCGAAGGTGCGGAAGGTCACGCCGACCAGCTCGTAGCCCTGCTCCATCAACAACATGGCGGCGACACTGCTGTCAATGCCGCCGCTCATGGCTATAAGTACTCGCTTGCCCATCAATCGCGTTATTTTCGGCTATTGGACGGTCACTTTGCGCACGGACTTGCCGTTCGGGGTACTGATTTCCAACAGATAGAGGCCTTTGGCAACGCCCTTCACATCGACATGGCCTTGATTATTGCCTGCATTGGCTTCTATCACACTGTTCCTCAACACTTTCCCAGAAACATCCATCAAACGGACCGTCACCGTTTCGGGTTGTTCCAACGAGAACGAGAGGGTCACGAAATCGACGGCTGGATTGGGATAGACCGTCAAGTCCTCAAGACCGTTATAGTCTTCGATGGCTGCGATGGCATAAAAGTCCATAGCGAATCCCTCGCTTTCATCCCAGTTATCGCTGACGAAATTCACGCGCATCCGTTTGAACGGGATTTCATACACGCCATTGGGCTGATTGTTGATGTCAAAACGCTGGTATAGGGTGGCGGGAGTGGTGTTGTTGTTATAGATGTCCACAAAATCACCATAACCGAGGTTGAATTTCGAGAATGCGAAAGCATACCCCTCAATGAAATTGTTGGTGACGTTCCATGTGCAGCTGGTGGAGGGGAGGTACCGGCCACCTTCCACAGACCCGTCGGAGATAGTAGCGTTCCAAACATGGGAGAGGTTGGTCGTTTGAGAGCACGTCCGGGTGGTCAATGAAGAGGTGTAGGCAATCAGGAATCCGTAATGGTCGGTGTTGTCCGTGTTCCCCACGAACTTGATCAGCACACTGTCTGCCGAGACGGTATAGGACTGGGTCGGCAACTGGGAGCCTGTGAGCGACACCAACACTCCGCTCTCCTCTGTCGGGCCGTTGTAGATGGTCACGTAATCGCCCTCATTCAGGTCGAGACGGTCGAATTGGAAGGTGTACTCGTAAGCGCCGGGGGCGGCCACCATCCAGGAGCAGTCGGGATTCGCCTGGTAGGGTTTCGTCGTGGGGGAGCCGTCGGCCACGTAACCGAAGCTGGCGGTATTGCGCTGGTGGCCTTGGCAATAGGGGCTCTCCAAAGCTCTGTTCGGACGAATCCTGATGACCGTTTCGGAGCCGAAGTCGAAATGCAGCGGGCCTGCCACGAAATTGTCGATGGCATAGTAGGCATTCGAGGAGCCGCCCCAACCGTAGTTCAGGTGGAAGAGGTCGTCCTCGTCATATCCGTCCAGCACATAGGCATGGCAAGAGCTGTAGGTCTGCGTGCAGCCGGAATAATAGACCGGCCGGCGACTGTCGATTTCGTCCTTGAGGACATTTATGAACTCTGTGACGGCGGAATCCAGGTAATTTCCTCTATAGTAAGTGGTTATTTCTGGGTCATAATTGAAGTTGGCCACCAGTTTGTTTTTTGCCTGCTCCGTGTTGGCGCCTGAACCGTCGTAGTTGTAATTCATTTGGATGGCCACGCCGAAATGGTAGGCGAGCTTGGCAATCTCATTGGCATAGTCGTGGGGTACGTCAGCCATGGCATCGTAGTTGTAGTTATGTTGGTAGAAAAAGACGGTCTGCCGGGGATACCCTTGCGGGATATAGGTCGAACCGCCCAGGCCTGTCGGCGGGAATCGGTGGTAGTTCATGATTTGTGCGCAAGCAAGGGCCACACACCCGTTCGGGACACGATAGTCGTAGTATCCGCCCGCCTGCACGTCCCAGGGACAGTAGGTGTTGTAATATTTGTTCTGGTTCCACTCGGTGGTCAGCAACGGGCCTCCCGTGGCTCCGCTTTTGGCCCTCGGCACGAACTCGTCAGCCAAATAGCGTTGCCAGTTGGCGGCGGCATGAGGCTTGGCGTCCCACTGCTGCTTCTCGGCATAGGCGATCTCGCCCTTGTAGAGATGGAACAGGTCGCGCACCGGCGGGATCATCTCGAAGTTCTGGTCAAAGGCGTACGCCAGCACCGGAGGGGTGGTCATGGATGCTGACACCACCACGAAACCTGTTTCGGGAAGACGGAAACGATACAACGCCGCCTCTCCGTTCTCCTGCGTGTAGGTTTCCTCAAGGCGGAAGCCTTCTGCGGCCTTGGCCTGGCCTTTCTCTATTAGAAAACGTTGGCACACCTGGGCTGCCTGACTTTCGGACACTCTCTGCGCCGACAAGTTCAGCAACAGAACCATAATTGTGGTAAAAATCGAAATCTTTTTCATATAGCGCGTTTTATTAATCCAAAAACAGGCCGCAAACATACAAAAAAAAGACACGCACAAGGCGTGTCTTCGTCATAAAAAAAATGAAAAAAAAAACGCCATCCTCTTCACAACAGTTGGAGGTCGGCGAGATGTTGCCGCAGCTCCGCTTCGGTCTTGATGAGGACCTGACGGGGTTTGCTGCCGCTGCCCGGGCCTACAATCTTCAAGTCCTCGAGCTGGTCCATGATGCGGCCGGCGCGATTGTAGCCGAGGCTCAGTTTCCGTTGAATGGACGAGGTGGAGCCCTGCTGGGTCTGCACAATCAGGGTGGCGGCCTCTATCAACATGGAGTCGAGCTCGTTAGGATTGGCGGCGAGGTCCTTATGCTCCCCACCCTCTTCGCCGGGTTCGGGCACGTCGGGCAGTTCGTAGGGCTCCAGAAGCGGACGTTCTATGGACTGGTTCTGGATGAACTCCGCGATTTTCTCCACCTCAGGAGTGTCCACGAAGGCGCACTGGAGGCGCACCACGTCGCTTCCCGTGGAGATGAGCATGTCGCCCTTGCCTATGAGCTGGTTGGCGCCTGTGGCGTCGAGGATGGTCTTGGAGTCGACCCCAGACTGCACACGGAAGGCGATACGCGCCGGGAAGTTGGCCTTGATGCTGCCTGTGATGATGTTCACCGACGGGCGCTGGGTGGCGATTACCAGGTGGATGCCTATGGCGCGCGCCAGCTGAGCCAAGCGGGCAAGCGGCTGCTCCACCTCGCGGCCGGCCGTCATGATCAGGTCGCCGAACTCGTCGATGACCACCACGATGTAGGGCATGTAGCGGTGCCCGAAGGCGGGCGACAGCTCGCGGGCGCAGAACTTGGCGTTATACTCCTTGATGTTGCGCATCTTGGCGGTCTTCAGCAGGTCGTAGCGGTTGTCCATCTCCACGCAGAGGGAGTTGAGGGTCCGCACCACCTTCTTGGTGTCGGTGATGATGGCGTCACCGTTGTCGGGCAGCGCGGCCAGATAGTAGTTCTCGATGGCGGAGTAGAGCGTGAACTCCACCTTCTTCGGGTCAACCAAGACGAACTTCATCTCGCAAGGGTGCTTGGTGTAGAGCAGGGAGGTGATGATGGCATTCAGTCCCACCGACTTGCCCTGGCCGGTGGCGCCGGCGACAAGCAAGTGCGGCATTTTGGCCAGGTCAACCACGAACGACTCGTTGTTGATGGTCTTGCCCAGTCCGATGGGCAGCGCGTAGCTGTTCTTGGTGAACTTCTCGGAAGTGATGATCTCGCGCATCGAGACGATGTTGGGGTTCTTGTTCGGCACTTCGATGCCGATGGTGCCACGGCCCGGTATCGGGGCGATGATGCGGATGCCCAGGGCGGCAAGGCTCAGGGCGATGTCATCCTCCAGGTTCTTGATTTTGCTGATACGCACACCCTCTTTCGGCACAATCTCGTACAGGGTGACCGTGGGGCCGACAACTGCTGAGATGCTCTTGATTGCGATGCCGAAACTGAGCAGCGTTTTCTCGATACTCTGTTTGTTTTCCAGCAACTCCTTCCGAATCAGCTCCTCCGTGGAAGCGGCATAGGGATATTCCTTCAGCAGCTCGACAGGAGGGAACTCGAAGTGGGAGAGTTCCTTGCGGGGGTCATAGGGTTCCAGGTCCCTCACCTCCCCAGGGGTGGTGGCTCGCCGGGGCTCGGGGTCTTCCGATTCTGCTGGGGCGGCATCCTCATCGGCATCCTCGGCCTCTTCGGCCTCCGCCGCCGTCTCGTCCACAGCAGGCGTTTCCTTTGGTCTGTCGTTCATGTTGACGAAATCGAAGGGGATGTCAGTAACGGGCTGCGCCGGGTCGGATTCCTCCGTTTCGAAAAGCTGGTCGGGGGTGAACACATCGCCGGGGGTTCCCGTCTTTTCGTCATCCTCCTTGCGGTCTTCCAAATCGTACTTGTTGGTGGCATACTCCTTGCTCAGGACGCCGTGGTCCGTGACATAGAGGTCGTCAAGTTCCTCGCGCTGGAAGCGCGGGGCGCCAACGGTCTGCAGCACGGATTCCCGGTCCTTGGCCATGCGGCGTGCGCGGATGTCGAGCACCCGCTGCCGCATCCCGGAGAAAAGCCCTGCGAACGAGACATCGTAGCAGAAGACCAGGATGAGAGCCAAAAGGGCAAGGTCGATCAAGACCGTGAAGAACATGCCGACCTTGTCAACCAGGAACTGGCAGATGAAGTTACCGAAATTGCCGGCGAGGAAAGAGTTGTCGGTGTTCAGGGCGAACAGCCCCAAGGTGATGGAGACCCAGGCCATGGACATCAGCACGGCGAAAGTGGTGCGGCCCAGGGGGAGCGGGGTCTTCTTGGCCATCAGCCTTATACTATATAATAATATAAGGAAAGGGAATCCTATGGATGCGACACCGAAGAAGTTTTGGATAAAGAAGTAGGAAAGCATGGCACCGACACCCTTGGCGAGGTTGGGGGCTTCCGCCGAACGGTCGCCCACCACAAAGGAGACGTTCTCGTGCGCGTTGAAGTAGAACGAGAAGATGGAGATGAAGAGCAGGACGGAGAAAAGGAGGAGGGCCACACCGTAGAAGACCACCATCTTGTCCCCTGTGGCGAACTCCTTGAAAGAGAACGAGGAGTTGCGGGAGGACTTGCCCCGGGCGGCGGGCTTGCGGGAGCTTTTCCTGGCCGACCCGCCTTCCTGCGCGTCGGCGAACTTCTTCATATTCGACGTGTTTGACTTTTTTGACACTGCAATATTGTTTTACGATTCACGACTCAGGGGCCCGTGGTCCAAAGTTCCTTGTCAAAACCACGGATCACGGTTCTCCATTCACATATTTCCAACGACAAAAATACAATATTTCCACAAAACAGACGTTAAAGAATCCGCTTTTATATAAACACAGCAATGTTAGAAAAAAAAATCGGGAAAAGGATTTGATAGGCGATAAGAACGTATTTTTGCATAAATTTTTCGACAATGAATATGATGACAGTTTTATTAGCGGCCGTTAACGATTCTATGGGGGTGGTTGCCACCGCCGCCGAGCCGCACATTGAAGAGACCTCATACTTCAAGCTGGTGTTCGCACCCAACAGCCTGTGGATCATCATCCCGCTGATTCTGATGTTGGCGTTTGCCATCTACTTCTTCGTGAAGAAGTGGTTGGTGGTGAACCGCGCCTCCCAGGAGGACGGCAACTTCATGAACAACATCCGGGACTTCATCCACGACGGCAAGCTCGACTCGGCCGTCGCACTCTGCAGGGGCAACAACAATCCGACAGCCCGGATGATTGACAAAGGGCTCTCCAGACTGGGTCGTCCGTTGGACGACATCCGCACGGCCATCGAAAACGAGGGCAACCTGGAGGTCGCGCGTCTGGAGAAAGGCGTCTCCGCCCTGGCGACCATCGCCGCCGTGGCCCCGATGATGGGCTTCCTCGGCACCGTCGTCGGCATGGTCGGTGCATTCCACAACATGGCCGCTGACCCCAACAACTTCAACATCGGCACCCTGTCGTCCGGCATCTACACCGCCATGATCACCACCGTCGGCGGCCTCATCGTCGGCATCATCGCCCTGGTATTCCACAACCTGCTGATTTCCAAGATTTCCAACGTCGTTTACATGCTGGAAGTCCGCACGACCGAATTCATGGACCTTCTCCACGAGAACGCTTAAGCCCCCGCAGCCATGGCCATCAAGATGCAAAACCGCATTGACCCGACGTTCAGCGCGACTTCCATGTCCGACCTGGTGTTCCTGCTGCTGATCTTCTTCATGCTGACATCCACCATGATCTCGCCCAACGCCATCAACCTCGTGCTGCCGAAAAGCACCGCCGACAAACAGCTTTCAACCCGCCAGCTTGAAGTCTACATCGACGCCGACCTGAACTACTTCGTCAACCCCCAGGGTTCCTCCGCGCAGCCCACCCCCTACGAGGAGCTGCTCCCCGTTCTCCTGGGCGAAGTCGAGAAGGACAACTCCACCCAAAAGAACATCATCCTCCGTGCCGACAAGACCGTCCCGATCGAGAACGTTGTGGCCCTGATGGATGTCCTTAATGAATTGAACGAGAACTTCCCCGAGGAAGAGAGATATAAACTGGTACTCGCCACAGAAGCCAAATGATCAAGATCAACGAGAATAGGAAAGACAATGCGATAGCCTGGGCCGCGACAGTCGGCATCATGGCATTGCTTTTGATTTTGCTTCTGGCCTGCAGTCTGAAGACGCAGATCCCACCCCCACCGCCGAAGAACCTGGTGTATGTGGACATCGCCAGCATAGGTGGCGGGGGCGGCGGCGGTACCCCAGACGTGGCCTCCAAGCCTAAACCCGCCACCGGGCAGAACTACGCCACCCAGAACGCGCAGGACGCCCCTGCGGTGAGCCACTCCAACCGCACCTCCGCAAACCAGAATCGGCAAACAACCCCCTCCACGCCTAAGCCCGACCAGTCGTCCATGTACCACGGTCGCGGCGGCACAGGCAGCGGCGGCGGCTCTGGATCGGGTATCGGCACCGGGTCAGGCAGCGGCCTCGGCCCCGGCGAGGCCGCAGGCAGCGGCGGCGGCGCCGGCTATGGCACCGGACACCGAGGCATGCTCAACAACATCGACGCCACGGTCAACGAGGAAGGGAAAGTCTACGTGGAGGTCCATATCGCCGCCGATGGCCGGGTCATCGACGCTCGCATCATCAGCAACGCAAAGTACAAAACCACTATCACCAACCGCAACATCCAGCAACAGTGCGTGTCCCGCGCCAAACAGGCTATCTACAAGCCCGGAAAAGAGGAACTCCGCATCATCGTCTTCTCTTCCTAAGCATCTTCTTCCGCTGTTTCGGTAACGCTGACATAATAGCCGTGTCGTGCACACATCAGCAATGTTTTTGCACACACGGCAACAAAAAAAGCGGCCTTTCAGCCGCTTCTGTGTCCCCTCAGGGACTCGAACCCTGGACCCATTGATTAAGAGTCAATTGCTCTACCAACTGAGCTAAGGAGACATCTTTTTTACCCTTGTCTTTTCGGGTGCAAAAATACATTTTTTTTCTATCTTTGCAAAAAAAAAATGATGAAAATTTATACACGTACAGGAGACAATGGAACCACTTCATTATCAGATGGTTCACGTATTTCAAAATGTGACAATCTACTGCATGCATACGGCACAATAGACGAGTTGAACAGCTTTATTGGGGTCGTGATTTCGCAGATTTCGGAAGATTTTCTGACAAAAGTGCAAAACGAACTCTTCGTGGTGGGAGGCATGTTGGCCACCCCGGTCGGCGACTGGGAAAAGTACTGGAAGGCGGAACAGCTATCCGCGTTCACGGCCGAGATTGAGCGGGAGATAGACCGCATCAGTGCCGAACTTGAGCCCATGCGAGGATTCATCCTCCCGCAAGGCAGCAGAACTATCGCCGACATCCACGTCTGCCGCACTGTCTGCCGGCGCGCCGAACGTTATGTGGTAGCCCTGCTGCAGGAAAACGAGGCCTACTTGAATGTGCAAGTTTTGCTGAACAGACTGTCCGATTATTTCTTTATTTTGGCCCGATTTTTCCACAAAAAAGAAAAAATATCAGAAACTCTCTATCAATCAACGAAATAATTTTTTCCCAAAACACTTGACTTTTTCAGTTTTATATTATACTTTTGCGCGCTAAAAAATAACCCATTAATAAACCGCAAAACTATGTATTGGACATTAGAATTAGCCACCCGATTAGAGGATGCCCCCTGGCCGGCAACCCGCGACGAACTGTTAGACTATGCTATCCGATCCGGAGCTCCCATGGAGGTTATTGAAAACCTTCAGGAAATTGATGACGAAGGCGAAACCTACGATTCAATCGAAGACATTTGGCCTGACTATCCTTCCAAGGAAGATTTCTTCTTCAACGAAGACGAATATTAGTACTCTTTAGGCAATTCATTCACCAAAATATCTTAAAAACCCGTACCGTAGCGCGCTAATATGGCGCGTTTTTTTTGTCCTTTCAGAAACAGACGGACACCTTGGCCGCGAATGAATGCCCCAAATGCCTGTAAGCTTTGCGCTGCTGGAGAGTGTAGTCGAGGTGGACCCTCACATGAGGCTCAGGCCACCACTCCAGGTCGAAGGAGTAGTAATGGGCGGTCGTCGAGGGGTCCTGCAAGTCACGGAGATAGTAGTCGTAACGGAACAGGGGGCGCAGGCGTTGCACGGCGGCACTCTTCCTCCCCCAGCCCATGTAGAACCAGTAGCCCACAAACGCGTAAACCCCTTGTGTGTTAACCCTATACACTGTATCCGGCGACAAAAGGTCCGGATTCCTTATCCCGGTGACACCTTGCAGATATTCGGCACGCAACGTCAGATGCTTGCCCATATACTCCACACCTCCCGAATAACGGTTTCTCGGCGCATCACCGCCCGTGGACAGCTTGTAGTTGCCGAGATAGACGGACCCGGAGAGGCGGAAATCCTTCACGAAGGGGAAGAAGTCAACGCGCGCGGAAAAATCCTTGCTCAGGTTGTCTTTCCTTATGTTGATGCCACTGCCGCCGAAAATGCCGACATAGTAGTTCAGAATCGGCAAACGCTCACCCCCGCGCTCGAAATCCACCAGCGTGCCGGAGAGCATCGCGCCAATCTCGAGCCCGTTGGCGAAATCCGGGTTCCCGGAGATGTCGTTGAAGCCAGCCAAAGCCGCCACCGACTGGGAGAGTTCCACAAACTCAAGATTCAAAGGGGAATAGAAATTATCCATCGTATAGGGGGTCTTGATTTGGCCAATCCACAGATGGGCGTACTTGCAGAATTTCACGCGGAGCCAGGCATCCAACAGTCGCGGGGAAAAGGCCATGTCGGCCTGTAAACGGAAATCAATCATCGGGTGGAGGTTCCCGGTAAAGTCGAAACGTGCGCGACGGACCATAAAGACGCTGTTCCGGGAGAACTGCCCATCGTTCAGGCGCTGCATGTCGTATCCGTATTGCGCGTCAACAAACCCGTGAACCTGCAGATAGTCGCTGAGTTTCCATTCCCGCTGCGGTTTCGGATTCTTCGACAAAGTATCCGTCTGAGCCGATAGCGACCCCATGGAAGATATCAGAAAAAACAGAAGAGTCAACCCGCAAAACGGCGCGGAACAAGAAGAGATTTTTCCACACATAAATTTCATACTCAATGTTTTATACCAACAAAATAATTTCTATTTCTTTTTGCAAAGATAGTCATTTATGAGATTTTTGTACTTTCGCCGCATGAAACATTTTGGAAAGACGACTCTTCTTCTATCTGTAATCTTTTGTCTGACAAAAGTTTGCGCACAAAATACAGGGGTGCGGTACGCTTTGGACGACAATGGGGAGACCTACACCTCCCTTGAGGCGGCTTTGGCATCGGAGACAACGGTTTATCGGCTGAAAATCAACAAGCTGCAATCAAGAGACTCTCTGCCCGAGGAGCTGTTCCTCCTGACAGACCTACGGGAACTCACGGTGAAAGGGCGCAAGCTTTGCCGACTCAACCAGGACATCGGCAAACTCACCCGACTGCAATACCTTAACCTCGACCACAACCAACTGCTGCGGCTTCCCGAAACCCTCGGACAGCTTTCCGAGCTGCGCACCCTGGTCATTTCCCGCAACATGATCGAGACCCTTCCAGAAAGCATCGGGGACCTGCACCGGCTCTCCACCATCGACGCCTGGGGCAACCCCTTGTATGTCCTCCCCCACTCCATCACCAACATCAGCAAAACCCTGAAAGTATTGGATTTGAGGCAGATCCCGCTCACCAAATGGGAATACGAAGACATGGAGGCGCTGCTGCCCGAAACCGACATCCTCTTCACCGACATCTGCGAATGCGAGAACCGCCGCGACCACGACTGACCTAATCCTCCTAATCTCCTAATCCACCTAAACTAAAAAAAATCGTATCTTTGCCGATTGATAAATCACGTGAAATGAAAAAAAGATTCAACGTCACAGGCAGCTGCAACCCCGAGTGGCATTACATGGTGGACACAGAAAAACGATTCAAAGCTGTGGAAGCCATGATTGACAGAGGCGACTACTTCACCATCAACCGGGCACGGCAGTACGGGAAGACCACCATATTGCAAATGATATGGCGTAGATTGTCGGACCGGTATTTGATTATCGACTGTAGTTTCGAAGGCATTGATGATAACGCTTTCTCCTCACATGCCGCGTTCGCCAAGATGTTCGCAAGACAAATGGTTAACCGTTTGGAACCGAGACGTATTGAAGAGGGATTGGTAAATATATGGAAAGATTGTACGGCCAAAGACTTGGACGAGTTGTCGGAAACTATAACTCGTTTCACCAAACAGTCTCCCAAACCGGTGGTTCTGACCATTGACGAGGTGGATAAGAGCAGTGACAACCAGCTGTTCCTCAATTTCTTGGGTATGCTTCGCAACAAGTATCTGCAACGTAGTGTGGAGGGGTTGAACTCCACATTCCACAGCGTGATTCTCGCGGGCGTGTATGACGTGAAGAACCTCAAGCTCAAACTCCGGCCTGACGAAGAGAAAAAGTACAACTCCCCGTGGAACATCGCCGCCGATTTCAACGTCGATATGACCTTCCACCCCGAGGAGATCGCCCAGATGCTCGGCGACTACGAGAACGACACGCATACGGGCATGGACATCAAGGCGATAAGCGAGGAGATTTACAAATACACCTCCGGTTATCCGTTTTTGGTGAGCAAACTTTGCAAGGTGATAGACGAGGAGTTGGGACGGAACTGGACGCTGGACGGTGTGCAGGAAGCAGCAAAAACCACCATATTCAACAAAAACACGCTCTTCACCAGTATGACCAGGAATTTGGAAGAATATCCTGAATTGAAACGGTTTATCTATTCCCTCTCCATTCTTGGTGATAACATCACATACGATCCTAACAACCCGGTGATAGATTTCGCCACGATGTTCGGCATCATCAAATACGATGCAAATCGGAAAGTGAGCATCCATAACATCATTTTCGAGGAGGTGCTGAACAACTATTTCATTGCCGAGCAGAACATTGCGGATATGGGGAAACTGCGTATAAACTATAACTATGTGACCGATGGGCGGTTGAATATGGAGTTTGTGCTGCAGCGTTTCCACGACTTGATGCGCGAGGAATACCGTGAGGAAGACGGGAAGTTCATCGAGCGGCAGGGAAGGTTGATTTTCCTCAGCTTCCTGAAGCCCATCATCAACGGCACGGGGTTCTACTATGTGGAGCCGCAGACCCGCGACAACCGCCGGATGGACCTCATCGTGACCTACGGGCGGGAAGAGTTCGTGGTGGAGCTGAAAATCTGGCGCGGCGACAAGTACGAGCAAAGGGGCCGCGACCAGCTGTCGGAGTACCTCGCCACCCGCGGCAAGGACGAGGGCTACCTCGTCACGTTCGACTTCTCGAAGAACAAGGAGGAGAAAGAGCCGCAATGGATCGAGTGGAACGGGAAACGGATCTTCGAGGCGGTGGTGTGACGAAACGGATAAAGCGACACGCTCGTAACCGTTTTTTTTGTACTTTTGCGGCCGAAAAAATTCATCACAAATACATTATAGAATATGGCATTCAATTTGAGAAACAGAAGCTTCCTGAAACTGTTGGACTTCACTCCGACGGAAATCCAATTCATGCTTGACCTGGCCCGCGACCTGAAGCGCGCGAAATACGCCGGCACGGAGCAACCCCGTCTGAAGGGCAAGAACATCGCCCTGATTTTCGAGAAGACCTCCACGCGCACCCGCTGCGCCTTCGAGGTGGCCGCCTACGACCAAGGCGCACACGTGACCTACCTCGGACCCACCGGTTCACAGATCGGCGTGAAGGAGTCCATGGAGGACACCGCCCGCGTGCTCGGACGCATGTTCGACGGCATCGAATACCGCGGCTTCGCCCAGGCCACCGTGGAGAAACTGGCCGAATACGCCGGCGTCCCCGTCTGGAACGGCCTCACCAACGAGTTCCACCCCACCCAGGTGCTCGCCGACTTCCTCACCATGAGCGAACATGTTGACAAACCCCTCAACCAGGTGACCTACGCCTACCTCGGCGACGCCCGCTTCAACATGGGCAACTCCCTGATGGTCGGCGGCGCGAAGATGGGCATGGACGTGCGCATCGTCGCCCCCAAGGCCCTCCAGCCCGACAAGGCCCTCGTGAAACAGTGCCAGGAAATCGCCAAACAGACCGGCGCCAAGGTGACCGTCACCGACGACGTGAAGAAGGGCGTGAAAGGCTGCGACTTCCTCTACACCGACGTGTGGGTCTCCATGGGCGAACCCGTCGAGGTCTGGGAAGAACGCATCAAACTGCTCAAACCCTACCAGGTCAACAAGGAGATGATGGCCCTCACCGGCAACCCGAAGTGCAAGTTCATGCACTGCCTGCCCGCCTACCACAACCTCGAGACGCAGGTCGGCCGCGACGTCAACAAACAGTTCGGCTTAGACGGCATCGAAGTCACCGAGGACGTCTTCGAGTCCGAAAACTCCATCGTGTTTGACGAGGCCGAGAACCGTATGCACACTATCAAAGCGGTCATGGTGGCCACTCTCGGCGACTAATCCTAACTGGCTTTGTAATCGAAAACGGCCGCAAAGACGCGGCCGTTTTTTTTTTGCTGCGATCCCGTTAACCCTTCCCGGAATTTTTCGTACCTTTGCCGTCATAAAATTATCGGAATGAGATTAGACGAAATCACCCACATCGCCTTAGACATGGGCGGCGTTGTGCTGCACATTGACCACGAGCAGGCAGTGAGGCGCTTCGAGGAGATCGGAGTCGCCGATGCCCGCGAATTTCTGAACCCTTACCACCAACAGGGGCTCTTCGGCAAGCTGGAAGGCGGACAAATCACCGCAGAGGAGTTTGTGGCGGAGCTCAGCCGAATCATCGGCAGGCAGCTCTCTTACGAGGAGTGCCGATACGCATGGCTCGGCTACCTGAAAGGCATCCCAAAGCGACACTTCGACATTCTCAAACGGCTACGACAGGAAGGCTACAAAGTGTGCCTGCTCTCAAACACAAACCCGTTTTTCTTCGATTGGGCCGAAAGCGAGGCTTTTGACGGACACGGGCACAACATCCGCGACTACTTCGACAGCCTCTACGTCAGTTTCCGGTGCAAGATGCTCAAACCGTCAAGGGAGATATACGAGTATGTGCTCCGCTGCGAGGGGATCGCGCCCGAACAGTTGCTCTTCATTGACGACAGCGAGCGCAACACCGAAGCGGCGGAATCCCTCGGAATCCGTACAATACATGTTGCGACAAATGAGGGACTCTCCCTCTTCGACGCGCCTAATCCCTTACTTCCAGCTTATCCTTCAGCCACTTAGCCGTATAAGACTCGCTGCACTTCACCAAATCCTCGGGCGTGCCCGCGAAAACGATGTTTCCGCCGCCATCGCCGCCCTCCGGACCGAGGTCGATAACCCAGTCGGCGCACTTGATCAGTTCCGTGTTGTGTTCTATCACCAGCACGCTGTTTCCATGCTCAATCAGGTGGTTGAATGCATCGTAGAGCTTATGGATATCGTGGAAATGCAACCCTGTGGTTGGCTCGTCAAAGATGAACAGCTTGTTCTGTTTTTCGTCGTCTTGAGCCAAAAAGTTGGCCAACTTGACACGCTGCGCCTCGCCACCCGACAAGGTCGAGGATGGCTGCCCCAGCACCAGATACTCCAAACCGACGTCCTGCAACGGATGAAGCCGCTTCAATATATTGGCCGTGATGTCGTTAGGGGTCAGGGAATTGAAGAAGTCAACGGCTTCGTTCACCGTCATGTTCAGCACATCGTTAATGTCGCGGCCGTCAACCTTGATGTCCAGCGCATCGTCGCGAAAACGCTTGCCCTGGCAAGACGGGCAGGTCATCTCCACATCGGCCATGAACTGCATGTTGATATGGATGATTCCCTCACCCTCACACTCTTCACAACGGCCGCCAGCCACGTTGAAGGAGAAGAATCCGGACTTGTAGTTGCGTTGCTTGGCGAGGGGCTGCGATGCGAACAAATCCCGGATATAGTCAAAAATCTTCAGATAGGTAGCTGGATTTGAGCGCGTCGATCGACCTATCGCATCTTGATTGACCATTACCACGCCCGACACCTTGCCCAAATCTGCGTTAACGCCCTTGTGCCGGCCGGGTTTGGGCACGCCACTGTCGCCCAGCATTCGGGCAACAGCCGGATAGACGATGTCGGTGACTAAGGTGCTCTTTCCCGAGCCGCTCACGCCGGTCACCACCGTGAAGCACTCCAACGGGATGCGAACATCCACATTCTTCAGATTGTGTTCCTTGGCCCCAATCACCTCCACACAGTTCCGCCATTTCCTGCGGCTCTGCGGTAAGGGGATGCGCATCACGTCCTTCCCGTCGGCCAATGATTCCATACCACGCAAATAGCTGGCTGTCAGGTTCTTTTTCTGCTGCAAAAGTTTCCCGAACGTGCCTGCAAACACCACCTCGCCCCCGAACTGGCCCGCCTTCGGGCCAATGTCGACGATATAGTCGGCCGCTTTGATGATGGCCTCGTCATGTTCCACCACGACGACTGTGTTGCCGATGTCGCGCAGGCGTTTCAGCACATTGATAAGGTTCTGTGTGTCACGGGGATGAAGGCCTATGCTGGGCTCGTCAAGGATGTAGAGCGACCCCACGAGACTGCTGCCCAAGGAGGTGGCCAGGTTGATACGCTGCGACTCCCCGCCCGACAAGGTCGAGCAATTGCGGTCGAGGGTCAGGTATCCGAGTCCCACCTCGTCCAACAGGCCTATACGGGTGGTCAGTTCCCGCATGAGGATCTTGGCGATTTCCTTTTCATTGTCATTTTGGTACTGGAAGTTCTCGAAAAACACTTTAAGTTCCGAGACGGGCATGTTCTGCAGTTCGGCGATAGACTTGCCGTTGACTTTCACGTACTGCGCGTCCTTGCGCAGGCGGTTTCCCCGGCATTCCGGGCACAGTTCCCGGCCGCGATAGCGAGACTGCATCACGCGGTACTGGATTTTGTACGTGTTGGCTGCCACAAACTCGAAAAACTGCACTATGCCGTACACATTGTGCTTTTTGTCACCATACCACAGCAGGTTATACTCCTCTTCCGACAAATCGTCTATGGCGCGATGCACCGGGAAATCGAGTTTGGTGGCATAACGGATGAAATGGCGTTTCCACTCGCTCATCACCTCCCCGTGCCAACAGGCCACCGCATCCTCCGCCACCGACAGCGACCTGTCGGGGAAAATCAAGTCGGGGTTCACGCCCTCTATCATGCCCGTCCCCGAACAGGTGGGACACGCGCCATAGGGGTTGTTGAAGCTGAACATGTTCACCGACGGTTCCTCAAACGTCATGCCATCGGCCTCGAAAAAATTGCTGAACGACTTCAGTTCGACGGATTTGCCCTCACGCAGCACCACACAGACTCCCTTCCCCTCTGAGAAGGCGACATTCACGGCATCGGTCACCCGAGACTGTTGCGCCGCCAGATTGTCGGACTTGAAACGGTCGATCATGATATACAGGTTTTCGGGGGCAATATGAGCGGAATCCTTCACAACATCGTCGATGTCAAGAAGTTTTTGTTCATACACCATGCGATTGAAACCCTGTTGCCGCAGGATTTGGAGCTGGTCGCCCAACGACCGTCCTTCGGGAATCACCACGGCGGTCAGCACATATACCTTGACATTGGGTGGGGTCTCCATAATATAGCGAAGCACATCCTTCACATCATGGCGTTGGACCTCCAAGCCGCTCACGGGGGAGAACGTGTGGCCGATGCGGGCGAAGAGCAGCTTCAGATACTCGTATATCTCGGTGACCGTACCCACTGTGGAGCGAGGGTTGCGCGAAAGTATCTGCTGTTCAATGGCTATGGCCGGCGGGATGCCGGTGACCGACTTCACGTCGGGCTTGCGCATACGCCCCATGAACTGGCGGGCGTAAGAACTCAGGCTCTCCACATAGCGACGTTGCCCCTCGGCATAGAGCGTGTCAAACGCCAACGACGACTTTCCGGAACCGGAAAGCCCCGTGATGACCACAAACTTATTGCGCGGAATGTCTAAATCAATGTTCTTCAGGTTATTGACCTTCGCGCCTCGTATAGATATCTTCTTATCTTTCACAATCCTCTGTCACAATTCTAACACCAATATTTCAAAGACTCCCAAAAGCAACGCTATTCGCCGCGCTGCAGAAGATACTGCATGATTTGCACGGCATTGGTTGCGGCTCCTTTCCTGAGATTGTCGGCCACAATCCAAAGGTTCAAGGAATTAGGCTGCGAGAAGTCGCGCCGGACACGGCCCACGAACACATCGTCCTGCCCTTCGGCGAATTTGGGCATAGGATAGATGTTTTCGGCAGGTGCGTCCAATACTTTCACGCCCGGCATGGCATTCAGCAATTCGTAAACCTCCGCGAGGTCGTACTCTTCCCTGAGTTCCACGTTCACCGCCTCGGAATGTCCGCCCGTAACTGGGACGCGAACCACCGTGGAGGTGACCTGGATATCATTATCTCTCAATATCTTACGCGTTTCTTTCAGAAGTTTCATCTCTTCCGTGGTGTAGCCGTTTTCCAAAAAAGAGCCACCATGAGGGAAAAGGTTCATATCAATAGGATGCGGATACGCCGGGTCGTAGGGAAGCCCCGCGCGCTCGCACATCAGCTGGTCAACGGCTTTTTTGCCTGTACCGGTAATGGACTGGTACGTGGCGACCACCAAGCGCTTGATGCCGAACCGTTTGTGCAGCGGCGCCAACGCCATCACCATCTGGATTGTGGAGCAGTTCGGGTTGGCGATAATCTTATCCTCCGGGGTGATGACCTCCCCGTTGACCTCAGGCACCACCAGGGGAATTTTCGGGTCGTCCCGCCAGGCGGCCGAATTGTCTATGACCACTGTGCCGACAGCGGCGAATCTGGGAGCGAACTCCAATGACGCCGCACTGCCTGCCGAGAATATGGCAAAGTCAGGATGGCGGGCGATGGCTGCGTCAACAGAAACCACCTCCACCTCGCGGCCGCCGAACATGACCGTTTTCCCGACCGATTTGGACGAAGCGGCAGGAATCAACTCGCAATCGTCGAAACCTCTTTCTACCAACACTTTAAGCATAACTCCACCGACCAATCCGGTGGCTCCAACAAGGGCTATTTTCATTGTTTTTTGATTATTTTAAAAAAAGTTATCAACAATACTTGATTTTTCGCCGCAAAATTACTATTTTTGCCGACATAAACAGAAAACAAAAAAACAATGAAGAAAAAAACTTTGAAAGCATTACCGCTGCTCCTTTGCGTTCTCTTGAATTCCGAGTATATATTCAGTCAATCATACTCAGATCCAAGCCGTTATGACATAATCATAAGCGAAATCATGGCCAAGCCTGCACCGGAAGTCGGTCTGCCTGCAGTGGAATACATCGAGTTGCACAACCGCCTCCCCCACCCCTGCACGCTGCGCAATTGGCGGCTGACTTTGGGAAACACCTCCAAAAACCTCCCTGACATCCCCATCGACAGCTGTGGCTATGCGGTTCTCATTGCACAGAAGCACAAAGAACTGATGGAACCTTTCTGCGAGCATCTCGTCACGCTGTCCTCTTTGGCAGTCACCGACGGCGGGCAAGCGCT
Organism: uncultured Bacteroidales bacterium; assembly: GCA_946186495.1. GTDB lineage: Bacteria > Bacteroidota > Bacteroidia > Bacteroidales > WCHB1-69 > F23-D06. The sequence continues at coordinate 21,530 of CAMHNQ010000016.1, read as the reverse complement.
CACTTTGTCCGATGACGGCGGGGAGGTGATCCACTATGTGAACTTCAAACAGCATTGGCACACCGAGCGTATCAAGCAGGAGGGCGGGTGGTCATTGGAGATGATTGACGATGGCCGACCATGCGCGGGCGAGTGGAACTGGAACTCCTCAACCGACCCGGCCGGGGGAACTCCCGGAAGGCCGAACAGTATCCGGGGGGAGCTGGTTGACAACAACACAGCCACAATCACGGGGGTCACCATGATGGACACCAACACGTTACGCATACACTTCTCCAAAACGTTAACCCTGGCAACGGCAGAAGAGACTCCGGCGTTCCACACCACTCCCCCCTTGGAAATCGTGTCTGTCACGGAGGTGCCTCCAGCTTTCAGCGCATTGGACATCCGCTTCGGCCAGTCACCGCTGGCTGACGTGACTTACCGCCTGTCGTTCTCCTCCGAACTGCGCGACTGCGGGGGCGGCATTCTCCACATGGCGGTGGAGACCCCGTTTGGCGTAACACGGCCTCCAAAAGAGAACGACTTGGTAATCAACGAAATATTGACAAATCCGGCGGACGGAGAAAAGGCCGACTACCTGGAACTCTACAACCGCTCGACGCACATTATCGACTTGCGGGATGTGAAGGTCGGCTACGGTGGCGACACACTGCCGCTGAAAGCGACAACGGCCGTATCGAAAGGGCATCAGTTGCCGCCTCAGTCTTACGCCGTGCTTTGCCGGCAACGTAGCGCCACGCTCCTGCAATATGTATGTAAGGACGAAAACAGTTTGCTTCAATGCGACTCACTGCCTGACTTCGCCATAGGGGAAGGGGTCATCCATCTGACGGACATAAGTTTACGCCCAATCGACCGGCTGGCCTACAAGGAGGAAATGCATTACAACAAACTTCTGACCACCAAGGGTGTGGCTTTGGAGCGACTCGACACGGAACGTCCGACGCAAGACGAGTCAAACTGGCGTTCGGCAGCCGAAAGCGCGGGGTTCGGGACTCCCGGCTACCAGAACTCGCAATCCGGGAGATATGTGCCCGAGGGAGAGTTTGAAGTAGTTCCGGAGGTTTTTTCGCCAGACAACGACGGTTTCGAGGACTTCGCGGAGGTGGTCTGCACCTTCATGGAGGCGGAGTACCGGGTGAACATCACCCTATACAACAGCAGGGGGCATCCCGTCAAGCATTTGGCCAACAACGTACTATGCGGCACAGAGGCCCGGTTCCGCTGGGATGGGGACGACGACAACCACCAAGCGGTGCCTGCGGGGATGTATGTGGCGCAAATCGAGGGATGGAGTCTGCGCACGAAGAAAAGCCTGCGCAGGCGGAAAGTGGTCTCTATTTATCGATGACAATTTGCAGGCCGTCATAACCTAACGTGACCTGCGGGGGCAGGATTTTCTCCACATCGGCATAGAGCCCCATGTGATGGGAGGTGTGTGTCAGGAATGCGCGGTTAGGCCTGACCCTCTCCACAAATTGCAAGGCTTGCTCCAGATTGAAGTGCGAATAGTGCTTTTCACGGTGGAGCGCATTGACGACCAGGACATCAAGGTCACTCAGCAGGGCGATTTCGGCATCCGCCACATAACTGGCATCCGTGATGTAGGCGAACGGGCCGATACGGTAGCCCAGAATCGGCAGGGCAAGATGGCGGACCTGTATGGGTTGTATCTCCACATCCTTGACACGAAATGCGTTATAACGGATGGGGTGCAGATTGAAGGCGGGCGCACCCGGGTAGGGGTTGGTGCGGAAAGCGTAGTCGAAATCCTTGCGCACCACGGCGAGGACACGCTGCATGGCAAAGAGGTCCATCGGCTGCTTCTGACGGAAATATATCGGGCGGATATCATCGAGACCGGCGAGGTGATCCTTATGCTCATGGGTCAGCAGCACGGCATCCACAGCGGCAATGCCTTCGCGCAGGAGTTGCTGCCGCAAGTCCGGGCCTGTGTCTATCAACAACTTGCACCCATCCCACTCCACGAAAGCGGATGTGCGCAGACGATGGTCGCGGGGGTCTCCCGACCGACACACCTCACACGAACAGCCAATGACGGGCACTCCTTGCGAAGTGCCTGTACCCAACAATGTTATCTTCATCATAGCATAGCCTCCGCACCCTCAAGCTATTTGTAGAGAAACCTTCTGATAGACCGTTTCGGAGTCTTCTCGAACTCCTTGTCCACAATCTCAATGGAGGAAATCTGCTCATATTTGGCCACCATCGTATTGATTTTCTGAAGGTTCAGGTTCATCTGCCGCTCCACGGAAATTGTCTTCCAGTCGAAACCCGGATCGGGGTAAACCAGTGCGACAATCTTTCCCTTGCGGCCCACCACCACGGATTCCGAGACACCGGGGAGGTTGTTGAGTTTGGCTTCCAACTCCTCCGGATAGATGTTTTGGCCGCTCGAGCCGAGCAGCATCGCTTTGGAACGCCCCTTGATATAGAGGTTACCTTGTCCGTCCATAAGGCCGAGGTCGCCGGTGTGGAGCCAACCGTCGCTGTCAATGGCGGCGCGTGTGGCCTCTTCGTTCTTGTAATAGCCCATCATCACGTGTTCGCCACGGAAGAGGATTTCACCGACTTCATGTTCCGGGTCTGGTGAATTGATTGCCATCTCATTGCGTGTCACGACTTTGCCGCAAGAGCCGACAGGCTGTTTGTACCAATGTTCGTAACTCACCAACGGACCGGCCTCAGTCATGCCGTAACCGACCACTAATGGGAATTTGATGCGCCGCAGCACCCGCTCCACGTCCTGGTTCAACGCGGCCCCACCGGTAATCAGCCAAATCAGGTTTCCGCCAAAAGCGGTCATCAGCTGTTTATATATCTTCTTCTCCACAATTTTGCAGAGGCCGGGCGTGTTCCAAAGCAGCTTCACGCCGGGTTTCTCCAATGCCGGGAATATCTTGCCCTTGAAAATCTTCTCTATCACTAACGGCACCGTCAGGATCATGTAGGGTTTCGTCTCTGCATAGCATTTCAGCAGCGTTGCCGGCGTAGGGGTTTTGCCGAGGAAATAGACGTGGCATCCCCCGGCAACTTGATACAGGAACTCTATGGTCATGCCGAACATGTGTGCCAAGGGCAGCATGCAGACCTCCGTCCATCCGGCGTGGTTGGGGATTTTCTCCTGGCTGTACTGCACGTTGGCGGAGATGTTGCGGTAGCTCAGCATCGCCCCGCGCGGCGCCCCCGTGGTGCCTGAGGTGTAGTTGATGATCATCAGGTCGTCGAGGTTGTCGGTCGGCAGTTTGACGTCACTCTTTTGCAGCCCGCGCGGGAAACGCTCGCGATATATGCGGGCATAGTTCTCGTATGCCGACGCCTGCAACTCGCCGCGCGCGAAGAGCAACTGGAAGTCGTCCGTGTCGAGGATGAGATCGACCTTCTCGAGGTGTTGCACATCCATGTTTTTCCAGACATTCTGGCTGACAAACATCGCCTTGGCATCCGAATGGTTGGCCAGTCCCTCTATGTCAGCCGGTGAAAAAGCGTCCATGATGGAGACGATGACCCCTCTGTTGGCCGCTATGGACAGCAGCGAAACCGCCCAGTTGGCGCAGTTCCGGCTGCAGATCACGACCTTGTCGCCACGCCCGACGCCAGCCTCCTCCATGAGAATCTGGAGTTTGGTCATCTGTGCGGCCATCTCCCCGTATGTATAGCTTTTGGTCCCGTTATAGTCGGTCAACGCGGGCGCATTCCAATTCTCCGATATGGTTTGGTTGTAGTATGTGAAAAAATGCCGGGTCGGCTCAACGTTTTGCTTTTTTCCCATAATAGTGCTATTTTCTTATAACCTAATCTTCTTAAACATTCTGTTCCAGCGGATTTTCCCCTTGTCACTCATGGTCTTGAACTTGTCGAGAGAGAGCCAGACGACAGAAGCCTTGCCCACGACATGGTCCTCCGGCACAAAGCCCCAGAAGCGGGAGTCGGCGGAGTTGTGGCGGTTGTCGCCCATCATGAAATAGTAGTCCATCGCAAAAGTATAGCTTTTGGCCTCCTGCCCGTCAATCAGCACCTTGCCGTCCTCCACCTTCAGGTCGTGCCCTTCATAGTTGTGGATGATTTTCTCGTAAAGGGCGATGTTCGCGGGAGAGATTTCCACGGTCATGCCTTTCTGCGGGATGGTCAGCGGGCCGAAGAAGTCCTTGTTCCATTTGTAGTTGCTGTCATGCGGGAAGATGTCCGGGTCATACGCCCCCTTCTCGTCCGTGAGCACCGTCACCTCGAACCCCTTATTCCCGATCTGTTCACGTTGTTTGGCGTTCAGGCGGTAAACAAAGCGGTTTATATCCACCTGCTGAATATCCTCCTCGTTGATGTCAAGGGCCTTGCGTTCCTTTTTGGAGAGTTGCCGTCCCTGGGGATGCGACACGAGGCAGGCAAACTGCAACCGGGCGGGATTCGTTGCGGCTTGGCCGTTGATATAGACCTGCCGGTCCACAATCTGGAGCTGGTCGCCGGGGACTCCGACACAACGTTTCACATAGTTCTCTCGCTTGTCAACCGGACGGGAAATCACGCGGTACTCCTTGCGGACCACCTCCCGGCCCTTCCCTGGCTTGTAGTCGCCCGGATATTTCATCCGCATCTGCTGGACATACTCGGGCGCATAATGGCGGAAAAGGTTGTTTTTCTCCGCCTCGCTCGCGTTCGGGTCGAACATGGCCTCGAACTCGCGCACGATGGCGTAATAGCTCTCGGCCTGCCGTTCCACCACCACCGTGTCGCCGTCGGGATAGTTGAAGACCACCACGTCGTTGCGCTTCACCGGATTGAGGGCCCGGGAACGGATATAAGGCAGACGGATGACCTCCGAATAGGACTTGACCTCGGTCTTGGGAAGCTTGTTATGGACGAACGGCACCGCCACGGGAGTTTGGGGCACCCTGACGCCGTAAGCTATCTTGCTCACAGAGAGGAAGTCGCCTATCATCAAGGAACTCTCCATGGACGAGGTCGGGATGGTATAGAGTTCAAACCAGCAGGCACGGATGATGTAGGCGGCGGCCACCGCAAAAATCAGCGCATCCCCCCACGAACGGGCGGAGCTCTTCTTCGGACGCTCGAGCTTCTCCGGCGTGACGTACTGCTCCTTGGCGGAGAAACCCAAATACGGCAGGTAGAATGGGAAAAGGGCCGTCCCGAGAATCAGCGGCAGGTAACTGTACTTGTCGAACTGCCGGATGGTCTCCCACACCATGTAGTAGAACATGAAGATGCCGAGATACGGGATCAGGAATAGCAGCATCCACCACCATTTGCGGCCGATGACCACCTTGATCCACAGCCAGATGTTGTAGAACGGGACCAGCGACAGCCACGGTTTGAGGCCGGCTTTTTGGAAAATGCCCCACATCCCGACTTGCCAGCCGAGAAAGGAGATGATGAGGATGACGATAAGGGCGGTTTGGGTTATTAACATTTTTGAATGGTTATTGGTTATGGGTTATGGGTTATTGAGGGGTTAAAGGGTCAATGTTCGTTCGAAGGGGTAAATGCCGGAGGGTTGCGATACCAGCCATTCGGCGGCGTGGACGGCGCCGCGGGCGAAGCCTTCGCGGCTGTGGGCGGTATGGCGGATCTCAAGGGTGTCTTCCGGGGAGTCCCAGGTCACCACATGCGTGCCGGGAACCTCGCCTTCGCGAACGGCCGTGACGGGCAGCGTCACGCGAGTGTGGTCGCAGGGGGTGAGCCTCCACTCCTGCAGGGCGTCCACCTCGCGGAGGATGTCCTCGGCAATATGGATGGCGGTGCCGCTCGGAGCATCCTTCTTGTGGATGTGGTGGGTCTCCTCCACGGAGGCCTGGTAGCGCGGCTGTGCATTCATCATCTTGGCTAACAGCTGGTTGACCTTGAAAAAGATGTTTACCCCGATGCTGAAGTTCGAGCCATAGACCAAACGGCCGCAGTGAGATGCGCAGGCCTTCCGGACCTCTTCCAAACGGTCGAGCCAACCGGTGGTGCCCACCACCACGGGCACTTTCGCCTCGAAGGCGCGGAGCATGTTCGGCACGGCCGCCGACGGCTCCGAGAAGTCGATGGCCACCTCCGCCTGACGGAACTCGCCGTCAAGCCGCTGCCAGTCCGCGTCGTTGTCGATGACGGCCACCACCTCGTGCCCGCGCCCGCGCAGCACTTTCTCCACCATGTGGCCCATTTTCCCGTATCCTAATATTGCGACTTTCATACTTGAATATTTTACTGTATATCAGCTTCTTCCAAAACACTTATAATCTCTTTATTCGAAATGGATGTTTGCGATGACTTATCATATATGGATAGAAAATGTATTACGCCCTTTCCTGCATTCATCAAAACTTTTGGATGCGTTATCTTTCGTGCGCCACCTCTATCCCCTCCTCCTTTTGAGGAAATGGCCATACGGATTTTTCTGACCCCATGCCCTAAACTGTTACCAATGAAAGGGGTTTCCTGTAATTGACCGACCAGATCCTTGAGTCTTCTGCAAATGCCTGCCTTAAGTTCGTCCGTATTTCCTCGTCCGATTCATGCGTTGCGTCACGGCCGCTTACCAGTTTCCGGACAAAGCCGATGACCTTGCGCATCAGCCCTTCGTCCTCCGCTATCGGGGATATTTCACGCAAAAATTCGGATTGTAATTCTATAGCCGTCATGTTAATTCAAAATACAAAAATTCAAAATCAGATGCAAAAGTACAATTTATTTCACAAACCACCAATCACCAATCTCTAATCACCAATCACTAATCACCAATCACTAATCACCAATCACTAATCACTAATCACTAATCACTAACCACCAATCCTCACTTGAAAGCCAGCCCCAAGCTCACCCCGTAGGAGGGGGAGGTGTTGACGGGGTTCGGCATCAGCATGGGACTCCACCGCAGGGTGAGGTCGTCGGAGACATCGAAGTAGTAGAGATGGGCGTCCACCAGGGCGTCGATGAAGTTGAGGGCATATATGATGGCCGTGGCGGCGATGCAAATCTCCATGTTCCGTTGGGCGGTCTGCTTCAGCGCGAGGATATTCTCGTCCGGCAGGCTCGCCAAACCTGGAACCAGCAGCTCAGTGTGGCCGTCGCGGCGGTTGATGAACTCGCGGCGGTAGAGCATCATATCGGAGGCGTAGTTGGTCAGGAAATAGCACGATGTGCCCAGCATAGTATATATGATGGGGACTTTCCAATACTTACGGTTGTAGATTTGGCCGCCGCCGGGGATGATGGAGCAGAGCATGGCCGCAGTGGGGCTATGCTTGACCACCCGGAGGGAGTCCTGCGCATTGACCCTGGCGGTTTTGGGCGAAGAGACCTCTTGGGAATAAGCAAACAGACCCATACAGAGCACTATAGCACCACACAGAACCTGTTTGACAAATTGCTTCATTATCTGGAATTTCGCACCTTAACGCAGGAAAGTCTAAATTATTGCAACAGGGAGAGGATTCTCTTCAAATCCTCATCCGTGGCGAAGGGGATCTGGATGCTGCCCTTGCCGGAAATGTCTTTTTTGATATTCACTTTGGTGCCGAGGCGCTTGGCGACGGCGGTCTGGGCGTTGCGCACGTCATCCGACAGGGTGATTTTCACCTTCGATTTCTTGTTGCGGGAGTTTTCGACCGCTTTTTTGGCCAAGGATTCGGTTTGTCTGACTGAAAGTTGCTCGTCCACAATCTGTTGCACAAGCTTTGCTTGCAGTGCCTCGTCCTCCACGGATATCAGCGCCCGGGCGTGTCCCATGGAGATTTGGTTGTCACGGACAGCCACCTGGACGGGAGTGGAGAGCTTGAGCAGGCGCAGGTAGTTGGAGATGGTGGAGTTGGTCTTGCCCACTTTTTCGCCCAGTTCTTCCTGGGTGAAATGGCACTCGTCCATGAGCATCTGGTAGCTCAGGGCGATTTCGATGGCGTTGAGGTCTGCGCGTTGGATATTCTCCACCAGGGCCATCTGGATGGAGAGTGCGTCATCAACCGTGCGGACGAACGCGGGGATCTCGGTCAGTCCGGCCAGCTGGGCGGCGCGGAAGCGGCGTTCGCCGGAGATGAGCTGGTATTTTCCGTTCCCCACCGGGCGAACCGTCACCGGCTGTATCAGCCCGTAGGTTCTGATGGACTGCGCCAGCTCGGCCAGCGCCTCTTCATCGAACTGGGTGCGAGGCTGGTAGGGGTTGGCCTCGATGGAATTGATATGGATGTCCGTGTTCCCGCTCACCACCTGTGAGCTTTCATTCCGGACGGGGATGTCCATGTTGCCAAGCATGGCCCCCAACCCACGTCCCAGGGGTTTTTGTTTCTCATTCTTCGCCATTATCACAAATCATTAATCACAAATCAATAACCAATAACCAATAACCAATAACCAATAACCATTAAACCGTGTATCCGTTTTTCAGCAGGAACTCTTTGGCCAAGTTCATGTAGTTGACATGTCCAACGGACTTGATGTCATAGACAGCGATGGGGAGTCCATAGCTTGGGGCCTCGCTGAGTCTGACCGTTCTGGTGATGACGGTGTCGAAGACGATGTCGCGGCAATGGAAGCGCACATCCTCATAGACGGCGTTGGCGGACTTGTAACGGTTGGTGTACATGGTCATGAGGATGCCTTCGATGGCTAAGTTGGGGTTCATGTTCGACTGTACGATGCGGATGGTGTTGAGCAGTTTGCCGAGGCCTTCCAGGGCGAAGTATTCGCACTGCACGGGGATGATGACAGAGTCGGCGGCCACGAGGGCATTAAGAGTCACCAGTCCGAGCGAGGGGGCGCAGTCGATGAAGATGAAGTCGTAGTCGTTTTTGACATCCACCAGGGCGTCGCGCATGCGGTATTCCCGGCGGTCGTACTCGATCATTTCGATTTCGGCACCGACGAGGTGGATGGTGGCGGGCATGAGGTAGAGGTTGGGGGTTTTGGTCTCAACCACTGCCTCGGAGGCCATCTTGCCGTTGACGATACAGTCGTAAATGCTGATGGTATTGTCGTCAGGGTAAACGCCCACGCCACTGGAGGCATTGCCCTGCGGGTCGGCGTCAATGAGCAGCACCCGGAAATCGAGCAGTGCCAAGGAGGCCGCCAAGTTGACGGCGGTGGTCGTCTTCCCGACACCGCCCTTCTGGTTCACAATCGCAACAATCTTCCCCATTATAGCGAGAGGTCAATATCGTCGAAGTTGATGCCCATGTCCATATCGTCGTTTTTCTCGAAGTTGTCGTTCTCGAAGAAGACGTCCTCCTCAGGAACCGTGCCGTTCTCAATGAATTCAATCACACCGGAAAGGGCGTTCTTGAATTTCTCAAAATCCTCCTTGTAAAGGAAAATCTTGTGCTTCTCGTAGAAGAAGTTGCCGTTGTCGGCGTTGAACTTGCGTTTGCTCTCCGTGATTGTCAGGTACATCTCCTCGTTTCTACTTCTCTTCACATCGAAGAAATAGGTTCTTTTTCCTGCTTTTACAGCTCTGGAGAGCACTTCGTTTTTGTCTTGATTTTCCATAATGCTTGTTACTTTTATTATTTCAATTCAAACCGCAAAAGTACAGAATTTTTGTTAATACGCTCCGATAAATTTTAAATTATTTTCTTTTCTGGCCTTGTTGCTGCTGTTTAAGCATCTGTTGCTGTTGCTTTTGGAATTCTTCCATCCTCTGCTCCCAGCGGGACTTTTTCACGGGCTTCTTCATGTTCTCCTGCATCTGGGCGCGGAGTTTGTTGTCATCGACGGCGATGCGGAAGATGAACATCTGCAGGAATGTGGCGAGGTTGAAGAGCAGGTAGTAGTAGGTGAGGCCGGAGGCGAAGTTGTTGAACATGAAGAAGAACATGAACGGCATCATGTACATCATGATGTTCATCATGCGCTGCTGGTCCTTGTTGCCTTGTGTCGGCGCCATCAGCTTGTTGTTCAGCCAAGTATAGACGATGGTGGCGGCGGTCATCAGCAGGGTGAAGAGGCTGAGGTGGTCGCCGAGCAGTGGGATGTTGCGGCCGAAATTCCAGATGGAGTCATAGGTCGAGAGGTCCTCGGCCCAGAGGAACGACTTCTGCCGCAGCTCGTACGCGGCCGGGAAGAAGCGGTACATGGCAATGAGGATGGGCATCTGCAGGAGCATGGGCACGCAACCGCCGGCGGGTTTCACCCCCGCACTGCGGTAGAGAGCCATGGTGGCCTGCTGCTTCTTCATCATGTCCTCCTCTTTCGGGTATTTCTCGTTCAACGCCTCGATCTCGGGCCTCAGCGCACGCATCTTGGCCGACGACATGTAGGTTTTGTAACTCACAGGCAACACCACTATCTTGATGAAGATGGTGAGTATCAGGATGATGAGGCCATAACTCAAGCCGTAGGCCTCCAACCAGTTGAACACCGGGATGATGATGAAGCGGTTTATCCACTGGAGCAGGAAGAAGCCCCAGCCCAACGGCACCTGACGCTCCAGCTTCACGTCATACTCCTTCAACAGGCGATACTGGTTCGGGCCAACGAACATGAACATGCCGAAATGCCCCTTGTTCAGGTCGGGCATCTCGAAGTCCAGCTCCGCAGCACAGTCCTTGAGGACAAGCTTCTCGCTCTTTTCGGGCGGCTGCACGCCCAGGGTGCCCGAAGTGAACGGCTGCTCCTTCGTGACCAGGCTGGACGTGAAGAACTGCTGCTTGAAGGAGACCCACTTCAGCGGGGAGGTGAAGTCTTTCTTGTCCGCCTTTCGCTCGTCCAGATTGTCCACCTCGTCACCATTGTCCATATAATATATGGAGGTGATGTTCTTCTCGTAGTCGTAGTTCTTCTCCACGCACTTCGGCTGGGCGTTCCACGTCAGGGTGAAACTGCGGCGGTTCGGGTAGAGATAGGGCTCCATGTTGACGAAGTTCACCTCATAGTCGAACTTGTAGTCATCCTTGGAGAAGGTGTAGAGGTATTCGATATAGGATTTCCGGTCGAGGACCTGGCATTGGGCGGAATCGACGCCGGCGTTCGGGTATATGCGGAGGGAGAGTTTGTTATGTTGCTCATCCACAACGAGTTTGTCGTCCACATTGGCCACAAAGTAGCAGTCGGCGGTGGATATCTCCGTCTGATCGCGGAGCATCAGCTTCACGGCCATCTCGTTGGAGCCGTCCTCGTAGATGACCAAGGGTTGCTTGGGGGCGCCCTTCGGGGTGTAGCGATAGACGTCCTTGAGCTCGACCTGCTTCAGGTAACCGCCTTTCTTGCTGAAATAGTAGAGGGCTTTGCCGGTCTCCACCACATAGTCGCCATCCCCCACCTGGGCGTTGGAGAACCGCTGGGCGGGCGTGAGAGTCGCGACGGCGGATGTCCCTTCCAAACGGGACGTATCCGACTGGCTGTCGAGGGACAGCGTCTTGGCGGCTTCCTCCGCCTCCTTCTCCATTTCCTGTTGCATCTGCGCTTCCTGCGCAGCCTGCTGCTTCTTCACCTGCGAAGTCTGGTAGAAACTAAACCCCAGAAACAACGCGAAAATCAGCAACAGACCGATAACTGTGTTCTTGTCCATTTTCCAAATTTAAATTGGCGGCAAAAGTACGAAAAAAAAACATACGCTCATCCGAACCGTTAAATCGCCCACGGCAGAATGCATTTTGGCGCATGACAATAAAAATGCTACCTTTGCACGCTCAAAAGCATCCCTATGAACATCAACGACCCCACCCGACAATACATCGCCGCCCATGCCTCCGACAACGTGGCCCGGCTCGCCCTGCACCCTCCGAAAGACCCGCAAGTTGACATGCACGTCGCGCTGCAGCAGATAGCCGGCCGACAGAAAGCCAAGGAGAAGCTGCCCGAATGGTATGCGGCCGAGGGCATTCTCTACCCGAAACGAGTCTCCCTGGAGCAGTGCTCGTCGTCGCAGACCGCCGACTACAAAGCCTCCGTTGCGGAGGGGGAAACCTTCGCGGACTTCAGCGGCGGCTTCGGAGTCGACACCGTCGCCTTCGCGCGGAAGTTCAGCCAAGGGATCTACGTCGAACCGCAACAGGAGCTGTGCGAGCTGTTCTGCCATAACAGCAAGATATTTGGAATCAACAATATACAGGTTATAAACGGCATAATGGAGGAGCACCTGGGTTCCGTCGGGGCCGTTGACATGATCTACCTCGACCCGTCACGACGCGACCCCGACGGGCGCCGCGTGGTCTCTATTTCCGACTGCACCCCCAACCTCCTCGAATGGAAATCCGCCCTTTTGGACAAGTGCAGCACCCTGATGGTCAAGTTGTCGCCCATGATCGACATTCGCCAGACCCTGCGCGACCTTCCCGAAACATTCGCCGTCCACGTGGTGGCGGTGGAGGGGGAATGCAAGGAGGCCGTGTTCCTGCTATCCCGCGAGAAGGCCTCCGCTGAGCAGGGAGGCCGTTCGTGCGCGACGGGCCACGGCACCGCCATCGTAGCTGCGGACATTGTCAACGGCGCGGTATGCCGCGTCGAAACCACCGTGGATGCCGAACGCGCCACCCCGCCCCGCATCGCCACGGCGTTGGGCGCCTACCTGTACGAGCCGAACGCCGCCGTGATGAAGGCCGGCATCTCCAACACTGTGTCGGAGCGGTTCAGGGTCTCGAAAGTGGCGCACAACACCAACCTTTTCACCTCGGACGAGTTACGGGAAGGTTTCCCGGGACGGATTTTCCATGTCAACGCAGTCCGCGAGTTCCACCCGCGCAAGATGGCAAAAGAGCCCCTCCCCGTCACCTCCGCAAGCGTGGCCGTCAGGAACTTCCCCCTGTCTGCTGAAGAGCTGCGCAAAACGTTGAAAATCAAAGACGGAGACACGCACTACCTGTTCGGCTGCACCCTGTCTGACAACCGGCGGGTGGTGGTGGCCTGCAGCAGAATGTGAGCGGCCTCCCGCAGGATCCGCAGACCGGCGGAGACGACATTTTGGCATGTTTGTCGATTGCGTGGTCATGTTGTCCGAAATTTGTGTACCTTTGCCCGAATTTTCATCCAATGGAATTATACAACGACTATCTCCATGTCCAGCCCACCGGCATCCCCTTGGAAGCCGGGCGGTTGCTGGTGGCCACACCCTATTTCAACGACCCGTTCTTCAACCATTCGGTGGTGCTGCTGACCGACTTCGAGGAGGGGCACACCGCCGGGTTGATCATCAACCGGCAGCTCCCCCACTCTGTCCACGAGCTGGTCAACGACATCAAGGTGGACGACCCGGTCTTCTTCGGCGGCCCGGTGCTGGCCGAGGCGGTATTCCTGCTCCACAGCTTCGAGTCCTGCCCCGAAGCCTCGCGGCTCCTCCCCGGCGTCTTCGTCGGCTACAACCCCGTGCTGATTTCCATCATCGAGCACCACGCCATCGCCAACCTGAAGTCCAAGTTCATGATCGGCTACGCAGGCTGGTCGCCCGGGCAGCTGGAGCACGAGCTGGAGCGCAACATGTGGGTGGTGGCCCCCGCCACCCAGTCGCTCGTCTTCGACACACCGGCCGAGGACATCTGGGCGCGCACAGTCCATCGTTTAGGCCCCGGGTACGAGCATTGGCTGAAAATCCCGAGAAACCTGACATTCAACTGAGAAGCGGGCGGCCGCACCCTCCCCGTCCCCCGGCAACATTCAAATCCCCAAGCGACATGCAAGAACGAGAAACCTTCAAAAACCACACGGTCTATTCCCTGTCGGATGTGGCCATGAGCATCCACAAGGTGATCGAGCGCACCTACACCCGCCCCTACTACATCAAGGCGGAGATCCTGAAGCTCAACTACTACCCCTACAGCGGCCACTGCTATCCGGAGCTGGTGGAGCGCGAGGGCAACACCATCAAGACGGAGATGCGGGCGGTCATCTGGTCGGCGAACTTCCAGGACATCAACCGGCGGTTCGTCCAGATCACGGGGGAGCCGCTGAAGGAGAACATCCGCATCCTCTGCCTCGCCACGGTGCAGTTCAGTCCGAAACACGGGCTGGCGCTGCACATCGAGGACGTGGAGCCCGCCTACACACTGGGCGAAATGGCGCGCAACCGGCAGGAGGTCATAGAACGCCTCAAAAAGGAGGGCGTGTTCGAGCGCAACCGCAAGCTCGCCATGCCGCCCGTGCCCAAGCGCGTGGCGGTCATCTCCGTGGAGACCAGCAAGGGCTACAGCGACTTCATGCAGACCCTGAGGGACAACGAGCCGGGCTACAGCTTCCACACCGAGCTGTTCCCGTCGATCCTGCAGGGCGAGAAGGCCATCGCCGGCATCCTCGGACAACTCGAGCGCATCGAGGGCCGCCGGACGGACTTCGACGCGGTGGTCATCGTGAGGGGCGGCGGCGGCGACGTGGGCATGAGCTGCTACGACGACTACACCCTCACCCGCCGCGTGGCCACCTTCCCCCTGCCCGTGCTGACCGGCATCGGCCACTCCACCAACCTGACGGTCACCGACATGGTGGCGCACGCCCACTTCATCACCCCCACGGATGTCGCCTTCTCCCTCATCGAGGACTTCCGCCGCTTCGAGGACGCCCTCAACAGCCGCATGGCCCTCATCGCGCAGCTCGCACAAGCACGGGTCGCTGACGCCAGGCAGCTGTTCGTCCGCACCGAAACCGCCCTCCAGTACAAGCTGCCCAAAGTCGTCGACGAGCACCGGAACCGTTTGGAGGAGACCTGCAAAGAACTCGTCTTCAAGTCGAAGGAGCTCACCCTGAACCAGTCGTTCCGGCTGAAGTCGCTGGTGCAGCAGCTCGCGACGGGAATGCAGCTCAACCTCCGCCGGGAACAGCAGCAACTCAGCCAGGCCGCAGCGATGCTGCCCCGCGCAAGCTCAGGCTGCCTGCGCAAAAGGCGGCTGGAGTGCGACTCCGTGGAGGGGAAGCTCCGCCTGCTCAGCCCCGAGAACGTCCTGAAACGCGGCTACAGCATCACCCTGAAAGACGGCAAGGCGGTGACCCGCGCCCGCGACCTGCAGGCGGGCGACCGGATCGTCACCCTGCTCTACGACGGCCAAACAGCCTCCACGGTGGACAGCCTGCCGTGAGGCGACGAACAGCCTCCACTTTTTCTCAAAATAGTGTTTGGAGTATTCAGTAATTTTGATATTTTTGCCGTGAGTAAAAACAAGTGCAGACGAAAAGCCAAGACATTGTGTCATTTGCAGTTGCATGATTTTCGGCTGTAACGTTTTGCGGATAGGATTGATTATTCTGACTACATTAATATAATATACAGCAATAAAACCAAGATTGTATGGCATCACAAGAGCAAATCACAAAAATTGACGACATTGTCGTCCGTTTTGCGGGAGACTCTGGCGACGGCATGCAGCTTTCGGGAACCTTGTTCTCGGACGCCTCCGCCCTGACAGGCAACGACATCGCCACATTCCCCGACTACCCGGCCGAAATTCGCGCCCCTCACAACACCATCGCCGGCGTGTCCGGCTATCAAGTTCATGTGGGTAACCATATCTACAGTTCGGGCGACAAATGCGACATCTTAGTCGCCATGAATCCGGCCTCCCTGAAGTCGAACCTCAAATGGGCCAAGAAAGGGGCCACCGTGATCGTCGACATCGACACGTTCACCGACGAGGCGCTTGAGAAGGCAGGCTACACCGAGCACGACAACCCGTTCACCGACGAGATGGACCGCGCCTACACCATCATCAAGGCGCCCGTCACCTCGTTCACCGAACGCATCGGCAAGGAGCAGGGGGCCGACAAGAAGACCGCCGACCGCTGCCGCAACATGTTCGCGCTGGGCATCATCTTCTACGCCACCCACAAGAAACTCGACCAGACCTACGCCTATTTAGAGCGCAAGTTCGCCAAGAAGCCCGAGATCGTCAAGCTGAACAAGGCCGTGCTGACGGAAGGCTACGAGTACGCCGACAAGCTGGAAGTCATGCACTCCCATATATTCGAGGTGGCGCACGCCGACCAGATGCCCAAGGGCCGTTACCGCAACATCACGGGCAACGTGGCCACCGCCTGGGGCCTCTTGGCCGCATCCGAGAAATCCGGCCGCCGGCTCTTCCTCGGCTCCTACCCCATCACCCCCGCCACGGATGTGATGGTGGAGTTGTCAAAGCACAAATCCTTGGGCGCACGGGTCTTCCAGGCCGAAGACGAGATCGCGGGCGTCTGCTCCGCCATCGGCGCCTCCTACGCCGGCGCACTGGCCTGCACCTCCACCTCCGGCCCCGGCCTCTCCCTCAAGAGCGAAGCCCTCGGCCTGGCCGTCATGGTCGAACTGCCCCTCGTCGTCGTTGACGTGCAGCGCGGCGGCCCCTCCACGGGCCTGCCCACCAAAACCGAGCAGAGCGACCTGAACCAGGCACTCTACGGCCGCAACGGCGAGGCTCCCCTCGTGGTCATGGCCGCCTCTTCCAGCGCCAACTGCTTCTACTGGGCCTTCAACGCCGCCAAGGTCGCCTTGGAGCACATGACCCCCGTCATCCTGCTCACCGACGGCTACCTCGGCAACGGCTCCCAGCTGTTCCGCATCCCCAAGATGGCCGACATGCCGGAAATCAAACCCCGCCTCGCCACCCCCAACGATCCCAACTACAGACCTTTCCGCCGCGACCCCGTCACCTTCGCACGCGAATGGGCACTGCCCGGCATGGAAGGCCTCAGACACCGCGTGGGCGGCCTTGAGAAATGCCCCGACGGACCGCTGAGCACCGACCCCGAAAACCACGCCCTGATGGTCTATAACCGCCAGGAGAAAGTCAACCGCGTGGCCAACGACATCCCCGACCAGGAAGTCACCGGCAACCCCGACGCCGAACTCCTCGTGGTGGGCTGGGGCGGCACCGCCGGCGCCCTCACCCTCGCCGTGGAAGAGATGAACAAGGAAGGCAAGAAAGTGGCATACACCCACTTCAACTATATCTGCCCGCTGCCCAAGAACACCGGCGACATCTTCAAGAAGTACAAGAAGATCGTCGTCTGCGAGCTCAACAACGGACAGTTCGCCGGCTACCTCCGCACGAAGTTCCCCGAATGTCCGATGACCCAGTACAACAAGGTTATGGGTCTCCCGTTCGAGGTGGGCGAGCTGAAAGAACATTTCAATAGGTTATTAAATGATTAGTGATTAGTGAATGGTGAATAGAGAATAGTGAATGGTGATTAATCACAAATCACAAATCACTAATCACAGTTCACAAAAAAACAAAGAATTATGGCAGAAAAACATTTTGTCCCCAGAGCGGACCGCGAATATACAAAAGCTGACTTCACCAGCGACCAAATGGTGAAATGGTGTCCCGGATGCGGCGACCACGCCATCCTCGCCGCATTGTTGAACACCTTCCCGAAGACCAACCACAAGAAGGAGAACATCTGCATGGTCTCCGGCATCGGGTGCTCGTCCCGTATCCCCTACTATGTGGACACCTACGGTTTCCACAGCATCCACGGGCGCGCCTGCGCCATCGCCACCGGCGTCAAACTCGCCAACCCCGCCCTCTCCGTGTGGGTGAGCATGGGCGACGGCGACTCCATGGCCATCGGCGGCAACCACCTCATCCATGCGGTGCGCCGTAACCAGGACTTCAACATCACCATCTTCAACAACGAGATCTACGGCCTCACCAAGGGCCAGTACAGCCCCACCACCAAGTTCGGCCAGGTCACCAAGACCTCGCCCTTCGGCACCATCGACTACCCGTTCAACCCGGGCGAGCTGGTGATGGGCGCACAGGGCACCTTCTACGCCCGCGCCTTGGACTGCCTGCCGCAGCTCACCACCGACATCATGACCCGCGCCGCCCAGCATGACGGCACCAGCGTGGTGGAAGTGCTCCAGAACTGCATGATCTTCAACGACAAGGCCCACGCCGCCATCACCGACCGCGCCGTCCGCGACGACCGCACCATCATCCTCGAAAACGGCAAACCCATGATCTTCGGCAAGGAGAAGAACAAGGGCATCCGCTTCAACGGCCGCGAACTCGAGGTGGTCACCATCGGCGAGAACGGCGTCACCATCGACGACGTGCTGGTGCACCACGAGGACACCGAGGACACCGGCATCCACATGATGCTGGCCCGCATGAAAGGTGACCTCCCCGTGGCCATCGGCGTGATCCGCAACGTCAAGAAGACCTCCTACACCCAACTGTACGAAGACCAGATGGAAGAGCAAATGGCCAACGGCAAGTACAAATGCGTGGACGATTTGCTGAACAGTGGGGACACGTGGGAAATCTAATTTAGAATTAAGAATTCAGAATTAAGGGCGCTCGGAAGGGCGTCCTTTTTTTTGTGGAGGCGACAGCGGCCTATAGGGAGACGACCGTTGCGCAGTTTCTACTTTTTGAACAACTCAGCATGGGTGCCGGTATTGGTCATGATCAAAACCATCCTGTCTTTGATTTTTTTCCAAACCAGCAGCCAATCGTCTTGTATATGACATTCGTACAACCCTTTGTATTTCCCTTTCAATTTGTGAGGCCTATATTTAGCAGGCAGGGTACCTTTCTCGCTTAAAATTTTCACAGCATCGAAAAGCAATTGCAGATTCATTCCACGTTTGGCACACCGCTCAAGGTTTCGCTCAAAATTGGGAGTGGTCTCTATTTCGTACATAATTGCTGCATTTTGTTTTCAAAATCATCAAATGAAGAGAAGTGATGTACTTGTCCCTGCTCAATTTCCGACAGAGATTTGTCAATTTCGGGATAAGAATCCTGCTCTACCATTGCGGTACACTTCACCCTCAATTCCTTGGCCAAGGCGATGAGCAGATCCAATTTTGTCTGATTGTTGGTCGTCAATGTAATTGTTGCCATTCTCGTTGTTATTTTAATTTGCAAAGGTACTCTTTTTTCTTTTACATACCACTTCGGATGAAAAAAATGTGTGAAGTTTTACATCGGCATGGATCTCATCAGCGTGTGATTTGGGTAAGCGAGTCGGGGGATTCCCCGCGTGCGGGACTCACGCAAAATAATAACTTGTGCACCGTATTATTATTTGTATGTTTGCAATATGATGCTGGCCCGCATGAAAGGAGACCTCCCCGTGGCCATCGGCGTGATCCGCAACGTCAAGAAGACCTCCTACACCCAACTGTACGAAGACCAGATGGAAGAGCAAATGGCCAACGGCAAGTACAAATGCGTCGATGACCTGCTCAACAGCGGCGACACGTGGGAAATCTAATTAGGAATTAGGAATTAAGGGCGCTCGGGAACGGGGGCCCTTTTTTTGTGGTGGCAACTGCGTCTCTCAGTTGATGGGAATACCTCTACAGAATAAAGATGCCTTACCTACGTTCATACAACAAGAGATTATTCAAACAAGGAAATTGCCAAAGTGATGAGAACAAGTGAATCCGAAATCTCACGTAGGGAAGGACTTAAACCAGCACGGCACGTTGGAGTTTTTGAGCAAACTGGGTCACTCCTTGACGGATGCGCTCCACTGTTTTTGGCGATGGTTTTCGATGTCCGGTCACATAATGGCTCAGCTGTTTGCTGTTGATGCCGGTGATTTTCTGCAAGCCGGTAAGGGTTAGTGTGTCACCGTAATAGCGCAAAAAACTGGCGGTGTCGTATGCGAATTCGAATTCAAATGCGGGTAGTTCCTTCCCTGATTCTCGGAATAAATTCCTCATTTCATCACAACATTCGAAAAAATCCTCCTTGGCTTCCTCTTCAGTGTTTCCACATCCGAGAAACATGCAGTTTTGTTTTTCACTGCGGGCATGAATGGACACCATTCCGTCGCGCCCCACTTCTATGATTGCTTTTATTATTTCCATATCAATAACTGTCTTTCAAATTTTAATTCCCGATTGGCTTACAATATCAGCCAGCGTTCCATCAGCGACTTCCTTCGCCCCGTGACGCGGAACAGGAAAGGGAGTATTCGTGATGGGGCTGTACCAAATGTCATGCCGTTTCCCTTGTCTCACGAAATAGCATTTTTGTGCTTTGAGTATCCGTTCAAGTTCTTTAGTTTTCATCCTTCTTCATCATTTAGTACAACGCCGCAAAGATATAAAATTATCTATCACTATTGGTCGTTTCTTGATTTTTTGATATTCATAATTATTAATAGATTCAGACCGCAAACATACAAAATCCTTTTAAGATAACCAATGGCAAAATTCATTTAACCAATTAAAAATCAAATATATAAAAATAACATTTTTCAATATGATAGCAGCATTTTTTGTAGTAAAAATTGCAAATTGCAAAAAACATGCAGAGCCAACTGTGGTTGCGTATCGGGCGAGTCAACTGAATTTTTGGAAGAAATTGGCTTTGTGGTGAACGACCACGCTGACAAGCACCTGAAAGGCCCGCGATGTTCCATGCTCCCCTATAAAGACCAGAGCTGGATGGAAAACATCCCTCTTTACGGCATTTTAGGTTACATCAAGCATCAATATGAGGCTGAGGGGCTTTCCACATGATGCTGGCCCGCATGAAGGGCGACCTTCCCGTGGCCATCGGCGTGATCCGCAACATGAAGAAGACCTCCTACACGCAACTGTACGAAGACCAGATGGAAGAGCAAATGGCCAACGGCAAGTACAAATGCGTGGACGATTTGCTGAACAGCGGCGACACGTGGGAAATCTAATTCAGTTAAGAGTTTAGAGTTAAAAGATAATAGTTAAGGGCGCTCGGAAGGGCGTCCTTTTTTTGTGGTGGCAACTGCGTCTTTCTTGGAAAACAAAAAATTAGCTTATATGTGAATTGTCTCAAAAAAAGAGTATCTTTGCACCGTATTCAAAATACAATATAAGGCATCACAGATATAACTTTTGCGATATGAATACAAAACTGAATCTTCAGGAGTATTTGAACGACATCTCCCCTGACGTTAAGAAAGAGGTGGACTGGTCGTTTGCCATTGCGGACAAAATAGAGGCCGCACTCCAAAAGGAGAACATTTCACACAAGGAATTTGCCAAACGGATGGGAAAGAGTGAATCTGAAATCTCCCGTTGGGTGGGTGGAACGCACAATTTCACCTTGCGAACCATCGCTAAGATATCCGCGAGCATTGGTGTGGATCTCATTAGCGTGTAGTTTGGATAAGCGAGTCGGAGTTTTCTGCGTGCGGGACGCATGCGACCTCGCCTCAGGAACCCGCATCGCACACATGAAGACCCATGCGGGGGAATCTTTGACGTGAAATTTGTGGTAGTAGCGAATGATTAGTTGTTAGCCTATGCGCGTGAAAATCGCAGAACCGGCAACATGGCCGAGATTGCGTTCTGGAAACAAGTGCACAAAAAGATGTTTCACATATTACTACCCCGCCTAACGGCACCCCTTCTAAAATAGAAGGGGAATTGTCCCGCATCGGCACGATGTGCCGTGGCCGGAAAAAGCGTGCGAACGAGAGTGTTGACATCGCCAACAATACGATAGTGGCAGCAAAAAGCTTTTTTCTGAGATACTTATGATTGGAAAACAAACATGCGAAACTTAAAAATAGTTATCGCCAATCTGACACAAGCCTCTCATAGGTGAAGCGCAGGGCTTACGCATCAACTTCCAAGGACTCCGACTGCACGGGGTTTTGAAGTG